>CAZRNJ010000046.1:0-13186 GCA_964601385.1 uncultured Bacteroidales bacterium
CCGCCCTCTTCATAACCCACATATCCGGGTGGGGCTCCGATAAGCCGGGATACGGTATGACGTTCCTGATACTCACTCATATCAATACGGGTGATCATATTCTCATCATTAAACAGGTACTCGGCAAGGGCTTTAGCAAGTTCCGTTTTTCCTACCCCGGTAGTTCCTAAAAAAATGAAGGAGCCAACGGGTCTCCGTACATCCTGCAATCCCGCCCTGCTACGACGGACAGCATCAGAAACAGCAGCTATGGCTTCGGCCTGACCAACAACACGGCGATGCAAATGCTCTTCGAGATGAAGGAGTTTTTCTTTCTCACTCTGCATCATACGGCTAACAGGAATACCTGTCCATCGCGAAACAACCTCAGCAATATCATCAGCATCAACCTCCTCCTTAATCAGATTACCGTTTGCGCGCAATTTTTCAAACTCAGTTTGCAAACGGTTAATTTCTTGCTCGGCATCTTTTATCGTTCCATACCTCAATTCGGCAACCCTTCCGTAGTTTCCTTCCCGTTCGGCTCTAATGGCCTCATTTTTAAAATTTTCAATTGCTGCTTTTTTTGCTTGTATTTTTTCAATAATACTTTTCTCCGACTGCCATTTAGCCCTCAGCCGGGTCCGTTGATCAGACAATTCAGCAATTGTACGGTTCAATTCTTCTATTTTCAGCTTATCATCCTCACGCCGGATTGCTTCACGCTCAATTTCCATCTGACGTATACGCCGTTCCACCTCATCAATTTCTTCCGGCACCGAATTAATTTCCAAACGCAATTTAGCGGCTGCCTCATCCATAAGGTCAATTGCTTTATCGGGCAAAAACCTGTCGCTGATATAGCGATTCGACAACTCAACCGAGGCAATAATTGCTTCGTCGCGGATTCGAACCTTATGATGCGATTCGTATCTTTCTTTTAAGCCCCTGAGAATAGAGATTGCATCAGCAATACCCGGCTCTGAAACCATTACTTTTTGAAAACGTCGTTCAAGCGCTTTATCCTTTTCAACATATTTCTGGTATTCATCAAGCGTAGTTGCACCAATTGCCCTGAGATCGCCCCGTGCTAGCGCCGGTTTAAGTATATTGGCAGCATCCATTGCTCCTTCTCCTTTACCTGCGCCAACAAGAGTATGTATTTCATCAATAAACAAAATAATCTCACCCTCCGATGCAATAACCTCATTTACCACACCCTTAAGCCGCTCCTCAAACTCGCCTTTATATTTAGCGCCTGCAATAAGCGCTCCCATATCGAGTGCAAATATTTGCTTCGTTTTTAACGTATCTGCCACATCACCATTCATAATCCGGTGAGCAATACCTTCGGCAATTGCTGTCTTTCCGGTGCCCGGTTCACCAATGAGTACAGGATTATTTTTAGTACGACGGGATAAGATCTGTAATACACGCCTGATTTCCTCGTCACGACCAATCACCGGATCGAGTTTACCCTGCCGTGCCTGCTGATTAAGATTAATCGCATACCGGTTTAGCGAATCAAATGTACTTTCGGAAGTCGGACTTGTAGCTTTTGCGCCTTTGCGAACCTGATCAATTGCCGTTTTTAAATTCTTTTCACGAATACCTTGATCCTTCAATATCTGAGCAATTTTATCTCCTCCAGCCAAAAGGCCGGCAAATAAATGTTCTTCAGACACAAAACGATCTCCGTAATCTTTACTCAGTGCTTGTGCTTTTTGCAAAGCATGATTAAGCTGAACAGACAAATATGTTTCACCGCCAGAAACCCGGGGATACGTACTAACCTCCGCATCAACAGCTTTCTCAATGAGCGGTTGATTTACCCCAAGCTTTTTTAACAGATATGATACAATACTATCACCATCAGCCAACATGGCTTTTAACAGATGACCTGTATCAACCTGCTGATGCTGGCTGGCCGAAGCAATAGTCATTGCCGACTGAATGGCTTCTTGTGACTTAACTGTAAAATTATTCAAGTTCATCTATATTAAGTTTACCTCACAAATTATAACAAAATACCTGCCAAGTATAAAACGGAAAGTACAATTAACCGACATTTAAATCAATTAATGCGAAATACCTATCACTAGGTAATGCATAAATTAAATTATTTTAATTAAAAATCTGATAATTAAATAATTAATTATCAGAAAATATAAATATGACAATGTGTCAGTATGTTTATAAAATACTGATTTTAAATAAATTATAAAAAAGTTGAATATGAAAGAATATTCAATAAAATATTTGTAGTATTTTTGAATCTGTCAATATTGTTATTCTTAAAAAATAAAATTATACAAATAAAAACAAACAGCCATGAAAAACATCTACAAAACCCTTTTGATTACCATTGGCATTTTACTGATTGGACAAATGTCACAATCACAGGAAACATTCTATACCAATTTTAAAAATGACTTAAAGAGCCAGCAATGGAGGCATAATGATTGCGGATTCAGCATCTGGCATGATGATATTGGATTTTACTTCCGCCCGCAAGACAGTTGTGGATATGATATTACCGACTCAGGTGATATCCAGATACGTGGTGTTAAATTATTATGGGATTTTAGCAACCGGTTAAAGAACCATGATCAGACACTCGGGCGCATAAGATTTAATGCCGATAATATGATGAGTATGAATCTTCAGGTTCATGTTTATGGTCAGGGTTGGGATTCATTAAGGACATACACTGAATCATTACCGATGGTTGATCTGATATTTTTTAATGATCAGTTTATTGACAGCATAACCATTTACTCGCCTAATGCCACGATCTTCACTATGGATCTTGAGTTTATTGCAGCAAAGGTATTCAGGCCACGGAATAATTCTGTTTTTTGCCAGGGCGAAGAGATTCAATTTGATTACCGTGGATCGAACTGGAAAAGTTTAAGATGGATAATAGATAACAACATACGGCTGTATAATAATTGGAAGAGCTATACATTTACTACACCAGGAATGCATAATGTTAAATGTATTATTGAATATTGGAGCGGGATGACCGACACCATTGTGCAATTCATTGAAATCAATAATATAACGGCCAAACCTAAGTTTAATGCATTTGCCAAAGGAGGCAGCGACTGGCAGGTACACGCATGCCGCAACGATAATATCAATTTCAGTTATAATACCGATAATAATAAACTTTATCCTAATGTTGAGTGGAACTTCGGTGACGGAAGCCCTGTATTGGTTACCAATAACAGGGATGTATTTCATGCCTATTCTGACACCGGGCATTATAAGGTAGTATTAACGGTCCGTAATCTTTGCAATAATGCGGTAAAAGATACCATAGAAGCAGTAATTGTTAATACACATACACCACCCATCGGATTTAACGTACAGATGGAAGGTTGCTGTGGTACTTGGTGTCCCGGCACACCGCTTCGTTTCTATGCCTGGTCGCCCGGTAATTATACATGGGAATTCGGAGACGGCGGTACATCAACCGAAAGTGAACCATTAGTGTATTACAGCGATACCGGCAATTATGATGTTATATTAACTTACCGTAATGGTTGCGGATATATTGCCAGAGATACACAACCCGTTCATATCCGTTACGACTATATGCAGCAACCCAACGATCCCTGGTTTAATTTTGAAATAGAGGGGATGGAAATGGATTATGGCAGGGATACCATTCATATCTGCCCCGGCACTTTCGTGTCGCTAAGAAGGTCGGACGGATATTACCAAAACAACACCAAGTATGAATGGGACTTTGGCGATGGCTCGCCTTTACTCATAGCAAATGAGGCAGTGCATGTATTTACCAATGCCACCGAGATTTACTACCCTGTAACACTGCGCGCATTTAACGGTTGCGGGGGACAAAAAACAAAGACAAAATGGGTACATGTTAACCCATATCTACCTATGGAAAGCGATTTACGCTTTGGCCCTAATATACTCTGTCCCGGCGAAAAGGTTTATTTCTGGAATCAGGGAAGCAATTCAGACAATCCATTAAACAAATACTCGGTTTATTTTGGCGATGGCCAGAGCGTAACTAACTTTACTGGCCGGATGGACACGACGCTGGGTGTAAATGTCACACACACTTATTCAACCATTGATACCTTTAATTTCACATTTATTGCTTATAATCCCGGACTATGCCTGACAACAGATACGCTCAGGGGCACAATTATAACAACCAACGACACAACGGTTAAGCCCTTCTATTATGTACATAACTCTACCTTAGCCAGTGACGGAGGCGGAATGGAAATGATGGACTGGTCGAAACGGATGGATCCCACAGATCATGAATACACACTCAATATCAAATGGCCCCAATGGCAGACAGGATGGTACGATACCCTGCTTATTGCCGGCTGGTATGGAGGAATAAATTTCGGTCCCAATGAAGAGCCGGGTGATCCTCAGGGATGGATTAAAGTACCTATTACAAACCAGATTAACGACTCAATACCGGTTAAATTCTACGTTCCAATCAACAGTTTTATGCCGCCATCCATAGGAATTATGGCAGCATTTTTCTGTACTCCTGATTTTAAAAACTCAGGTGAACCTCTGGATGTCGGATTCCCTTTTGATACAGCGATTATAATGAATTTACCTGTTATATCAGGAGCTTCCTCAACAGTAAATGTAATGATGGGCTTAGGAGCAGCTATCGGTATTGACGTGTTTGATGGTAATTGCCCGGTAGCTATTGATGAAAACAAATGGAAAATTAAAACAGCCGGAAACGAAAATATTTTCCTTGAACTAACCGGAGACGAACAATACCGCTATGGTTATGAACTGGACGGAGCAAGCACACACGATGATAATTATGATAAACGAATAGAAACCGGCATGGGCCGATTTGAAATATGGGCCGATACCATTGCCTTTTACGGTGACACAACTTGTATGCCCATGGACACCATCCAATACCGTATTCATTTTAATGGAGATTCATTGTTTTTCACGTTGCTTCCGGGCCCTAACGATTGTCCCAAGAGAGCACAGTTCTTAACCGGACATCCGGCCTTCCGCCAGGATCCTTCATGGAGAGGTGATTACAACGAGGATCATCCGGGCAGTGGTTGCGTCTCAACCCCTGTGGCATTTCAGGCCGCCGGCGGTGTAACTTACCGTTGGAATTTTGGCGATGGCTCACCCACTCTGCCGGGTCAAACCGTAACCCACGCCTACACTGCAACTGGCACTTATAATGCATCGGTAGCCATTGTTACAAACTGCGGCAGGCATGATACTGTTTTCACAAAAGTGGTGATAGACACTATTGCAAAAAAGAAGGCCTGTATTGAAACTGATATGGGAGACCACGTGCAACGCGGCGAAGAAGTTCAATTCGAAACTTGCGGCGGCGATCACTGGACCGAGAACCTTGGCGTAAGCTATCACTGGGACTTTGGTGATGGTGCAACATCCAATATCAGAACTCCAAAGCATGCATATCAGGCATACGGGACCTATAAGATTAAGCTTACAGTTACCAACGGATGCGGACAAACGTTTGCTGAACGTATGATATGGGTTGAAAATTTCCTGAACCGTTGCGATACCCTTATTGAAGCCAAGTTCAGTTATACTATGGATACAGCCAATAACATCCTTACCTTCAGCAATAAATCATTCGGTTCACCATCGGTTTACTACTGGGATTTCAGCGATGGCGATGTATCCACAATAGCTAATCCTGTTCACCAGTTCGACCGGCCGGGTATTTATAATGTATGCTTCTCGATATTCGACCAACTGACCGGATGTACAGATATGATTTGCGAAGAGATAAAAGTTGGATTCATCAATTGCCAGGCGAATTTCGACATGACAATTAACAACACGCTGAATAAAGTAATCATTACCAATACATCGGAGAATGCAGCAAAATACTTCTGGGATTTTGATGATGGCAGTTATGATACAACTGCTAATCCTGTTCATGTTTTCGCTGAACCGGGTTATTATGAAATTTGCCTTTCGATACGCGACAGCCAGAAAAAGTGTGTATCAGAAAGATGCAGGATGGAGCCGGTAGGCCAGCTCGACTCAAGCATCTGTAACGCTGACTTTAACTTTACCGTTGATGGAGATACCCTGAAGCTTTACGAAAATATCCAGGGAATGGTAGACGGCGGTTATTATGACCTGGGTGATGGGAATTATGCCTATGAAGCCAACCCGACACATGTTTACTCAAATACAGGTATTTATAAGGTATGCATGGTCGTTTACAACAGTGTCACCGGCTGCCAGAGCGAAATGTGCAAAGACATCGTTATAGGCGGCGCAAATTGTAAAGCCAATTTCTCCTTTACAATAATCCCGGCCACCAACGACGTACTGTTTAATAATACCTCTACCGGCGCGGTCTCTGACCTTTACTGGGATCTGGGCGATGGCCGCTGGGCCGATTCGGCAAACCCCAACAACCATTATGCCGATGGCGGGGTTTATAATGTTTGCCTCTATACTTATGATTCAGCTACAAAATGCCAGTCACAGATTTGTAAGGAAATCCGTATTTCAGACACTTCAGGCACTGTGCTCGCGGCTAAATTCACACAAATGATTGACCCCGCGATCCGCAAGGTCACCTTCAGCAACAAATCTACAGGCGGAGCCACCTCGTGGTACTGGACATTCGGCGACGGTAAATCGGAAGCTACACAGAACCCAGTACATATCTATTCGAACCCCGGACTGTACAAAGTATGCCTGGTTGTATTCAATGGGTCTACCGGCGCCAGTTCACAGCTCTGTAAAGATATTGCCGTCGGTGTTTCGTCGTGTAGTGTTAAAGCCAATTTCTCATTCTTTATCAATAATAACGATAACAGCATCTCTCTTAACGACCGTTCGACCGGGGTAGTGAACAGCTGGTTCTGGAATTTTGGAGACGGAAGTACGTCCATACTACGTAACCCACGGAAACAATATAGCGCTCCCGGATTCTATCTAATCACACTGGCAGCACGTGACACCATCAACAAATGCAACGACTATTTCGCAGCATTTGTTCAGATAGGCAGCGCCGACTGTAAATCCGACTTTATCTATACGGTTAGCGGACTAAATGCAACACTAACGAACAAATCAACAGGTTCTCTGCCAATTACCAATTATTTCTGGATGATTGGTGACGGGACTTCATATCTGACCGAGAATGCAACTCACACATTTGCGCGCGAAGGTATGTACAATGTTGGATTAACTGCCAGCAATGCACTCTGTATGGACTATTTCGAGAAGGAAGTACAGATTGGTGATGTAAGCTGCAATGCCGACTTTGACGTTTACGTTGATTCGGCTTCCAATACCGCCTATTTCACCAACCGCAGTTTGGGCACAGGTGTTCAATATTACTGGGTGTTTGGTGACGGAACTGTCTCAAGAGCAATAAATCCGACACATAAATTCCTTTTCCCCGGATACTATACTGTAAGCTTAAATACCTTCAAAGCAGGATGCATGGATTTTGCTTCGAAAAAAGTGCTTGTTGCCAATATCGGAGCTGACGTTGAAGCCGACTTTATCTATACTGTTGACGATGTAACAAAAACTGTTTCGTTCACGAATAAATCAATAGGAAACAGTTTGACCTATTCGTGGCATTTTGGAGATACATCCTCTACAGATAAAAATAAATATGTTGGAACAGACACATCACATACCTATGAACGAGGCGGCTACTACAATGTATGCCTCAGGGCAAAGGTAACGCCGGGTGTAATGGAAGACATGACCTGTAAGATGGTACGGGTAGCCCCGCCGAGTGATGAGAACTGTCTTGCCGACATCGCTTTCAGTGTTGATTCAGCCACACGTAATGTAACGTTCTACGACCAGTCGTACGGAGTACCTGTTAACCGGGTATGGAGATTTGGAGATAACACTACAGCCAACGATTCGGCAAAAATTACCCACACCTATACTGCCAACAATTACTATACGGTTCGGCTCGATATAACCACTGCGACAGGTTGCCACAGTGTTGACTTTGCACTGGTGAATGTAAACGGCGGCGATGGCTTAAAAGGTGGCTTCGGATATATACCCAAACCCACCAAGGCCAGCGGTTATCCGGTTGATTTTGTTGGTATTTCGCACGGCGATGCAGCCAAACTGAGATGGAGCTTTGGCGATGGCACTTTCGATAGCACATCAGCGACTCCAACTCACGTCTATGCTACGCCAGGAACCTATGTAGTATGTATCTTTGTATCCGACCCGCTTACCGGCGACACCAATACCACATGCCAAAATGTGGTTGTAGGTTCAAGCAGTGTTGTTGAGATTAAAGGCAGTATTACTTCACGTCTGCTCAATTACCCGAATCCGGCGAATGATGTAACTTATATTAGCTACACCATTACTCATACAACTCCGGTTAACATCAGTATTTACAAAGCCGATGGCACATTGATCAATACGTTTGTTAACACGACCAAAGATGCCGGCGAATACAAACTGATTGTTCCGGTGAAAAATCTATCGTCCGGATTATATTACATCCGTCTAACAACTGACGAAGGCGCTGTTACAAATAAGATGGTCATTGAATAAAACAAATCACTCTGAAATAAAAAAACCCGGCAAAAGCCGGGTTTTTTTATTTCAATCCGCAATCAATGACATGCCTTACCGGCTCCGCCACCTTTACGTTTACAGCAAGCGGGAAGGTTTTCGCACGCTTTTTTATCTGCCTTCACATCATCCGCATCATAGCCAACCAAAGCAATTGTCTGGCGTAATTGAGCCGGATTTGTTTTATTTGCATCATACTTAACGGCAACAATCCCTGATGCAACATCGAGAGTAGCGCTTTGAACCCCCTTTATCTCACTCAAAGATTTTTCAATCTTTGATTTGCACATGTTGCATACTGCTGAGGTCTTAATCTTTACTTCATCGGCAGCAGATACACTTAATGATGCTGTGATAATCAACGCGATGATTATCCATCCTGTTTTACCCATTATTGTTTTCATATTACTACATTTAAAATTAATACTAATAACCATTAACTATCCCACTGTATTTATAACCGGCGCGGGTAACCGTTTCTTCAATCTCTTTCATGCTGAATCCATTACCTGTAATCATTACAAGTCCTGTTGCATAATTGGCCTTTACCAAAGTAACGCCATGAATTGTACTTATATTGCGTTCTACCTTATTCCTGCAGTTATTACAATTCATACCTTCGACGCGAATTGTAACTGACTGTACATCTGAAGATTTTCGAAAAAAATCAAAAAACTTAATAAAATACACTGAAAGATAATTAGTGAACAATCCTTTAATTATCAGCGCAGTCAATAACACCGATGAACCCACCAATAACCAACCAGGAATTATACTGCCACCGTGGGTATGGGTGTGAGAGACAATACCTGTAAACCATGATGCGGGTAAAAGATGATCAATCGCCAGACCAAACAGCATACTTCCGGCAATAATGGTAAACAGGTAAATTAACATAGTACGCACTCCAAATGTATTGCGCAGCACTAGCAATGTAGCAATATTTGTAGCAGGTCCGGCCATAAGTAAAACCAATGCCGCACCGGGATACAGCCCTTTGAGCATAAGAACAGCAGCAAGCGGAACTGATGAAGAGGCACAAACGTAAAGCGGAACCGAGAGCAACAATACAAACAACATAGTTACAAACCGGTTCGAAAAGTAATCTGTAAAAAAATCATCCGGAATAATAACAGACAACAACGCTGCCGCAAGCAACCCAATAACCAACCACAGCAAGATATCCTGTAACAGATCAACGAATGCATAACGAAAAATTAATTTAATCCTGTTTTCCTTACGGTTTTCTGCGGCACAAGCTGTGGACGGCTGATTGACAGGAGCAGATGACCGTTCGAACATATTGGTAAACATACCGCCGATAATACCCGTAACAAAAGCAATCAACGGACGAAGCAAAGCAAACGGCAAACCGAGCATACTGTAGGTTACAAGCATACTATCAATACCTGTTTGTGGTGTTGAAATAAGAAATGACACAGCCGATGCCTTTGAAGCACCGTTTTTATAGAGTGACACACCAGCCGGTATAACACCACAGGAGCACAAAGGCAAGGGCACCCCCAGCAGAGCGGCATTTACCACAGATCTGATGCCTTTACCCCCAAGGTATTTGTCAATGACCGAAGTACTAAAATAAGCATGAAGCACACCAGCCAGCAGAAATCCGGCCAACAGAAAAAACGACACATCATTCATCAGCAATGCCAGTTCGTTAAAATATCGTACTATCCATTCCATATCAATGAATTTTAAACCGTAAACCACCATAAAACATTCTTCCACTAAGAGGACCATATACCACCGATGCATCGAAATAAGGCCCAAAAGGGTCGTCAGCCATAATTACCGGATGCGGCTGCATATATCCAGTAACATTTTCGACTCCACCATATAAATCCCAGTTTTTTATCTTCCGTGTAAGTTGAGCATACATCATAAGGTATGGTTTTGAATACTCAGGCCATCTGTATATTTCAGGATTATCACCTGAATAGGGCAACCGGGCTTTCCCATTGAACTGATTGGTAAGATCAAACTTCCATTTCTCATTAACCGTAGCCAGGGAAAAAACTAACAAAGCTTTGTCGCGACTAATAAAGGGACGTTGAAGGAACTGACCGGAATAAGTTGTTTTAACATTATTAATCCTGTAGGCCAATGTTATCTCGCCATATTTGTACGGATGAACAGTAACATTAAACTGATAACTTTCTGAAAAAGACCGGCCATCAAGATTATAAAAGTACACATATCGTGCACTCCGGTCAATATCAGCTACCAGTTGATTAATAAATTCAGTCATATAAGCATCTGCTGAAATAACGACCAGGCGTGCTTCCTTATTATGCAACGTATAAGTCAGATTACCTCCATAATTCCATCCATATTCTTTGTATATCTTCTCTTCAAACCGGAAAAGACGATTACTGGCAAGCAATGACTGGTATTCACTGATAGGTTTAGGCGTTCGGGTACCTTTTCCGGCAGAAGCCCGCAGCACAAAGTCATCGGTTATTCCGGCGCGGATATGTATTCGTGGAGTAAAGACACTTCCATACTGGCTATTATAATCATATCGCGCAGAAGGCAATAAAGAGAGCCAGACATAAGGCGCATAGGTATACTGAATAAAAGCTCCAGGAATCCATTCATTAATTTCAGAAATAGTATCATTTATTGATACAAGATAGTTCAGATACTGATAGCTGATGCCGGTGGCATACTTATGTATATTTGAATTTATATACGATTGGAAGATTAAATTTGAATACCATGTTTTCTGATTTCCGGCAAATGCGGTATTACCATAAAATGCGTCCATCTGATCGGCTGTAAATGAATTTTGCCAGCCAATAGATGTTTCTGCCCTTGAAAAAGACCATCCGGTTTTATTTGCGACCTGAAATTGTCCGGCATTAAAACCAATTCCATAATAGCTGCTTTCTTTGCGGCCTGAAGACAAAAAATCCGATTGACCGGCTGTTCTTTTATTTAACAAATAGCCAATCTTTGTTTGAGATAAAAGATGATTTTTCGAATAATTGATCCTGTATTTAACATTATACTGCTCACCCACAGGGATATCAAGAAATCCATCATGATTATGATCAATGGATGAATTAAAAACAGAACCATGCACCATCAGTAATGACGAAACATTTGCAGAAAGGGGAAGCCCTGCCAACAGGTTTCCTTCACTGCGGCCTTCACTATTCAGATAGGTATTAATAAATAATTCTTCATGTTCATCAGGTTTTTCCAGTTCAATATTAATCTGCCCGGTCAATGATTCATATCCATTAATAATAGCCGAAGCTCCTTTCGAAAGTTGTACAGATTCCATCCACGGGCCGGGGATATATTCCAATCCAAAAGGGATACTTATTCCCTGTACCAACGGAATATGTTCGAGCATCATCTGAGTATAAACACCAGGTAGTCCAAGCATACGAATTTGTTTAGCGCCCGATGCCGCATCGGTATAAACTACATCAACCGATGCATTATTTTCAAAACTTTCAGACAAGTTGCAGCATGCTAACTGCTGAAGTGATCCAGAGGTAAGGATCTCGGACTTAATAACTGCCTTGGATGGAATATAAACAAATGCTCGTTTACCACTGATTGTAATTTCACCTAATTGTACGCCGGCCGAAAGAAAAACTGTCAGTTCATCCAATCCATTAACTGGCAATTTAATGGTTGAATAACCGGTATGACTTACATAGAGCGTATCACCCGAACGAGGAAGTTCAAAAAAACCTTTGTCACCGGTAACAGTACCCGATGATTTTCCAGAAAAATAAACATTAGCTCCAACTAATGGAACCGTATCCATGTTTGTCTGAATCTCTTTAACATAGCCCCGAATCCGGTACTGTGCTGATACCAGCAATGAGTTAAACAATAATATAAATATTCCTGATCTGATCATAATAAAAACCTCCGCCTAATAAATAAAAAAAAATAATAAAGCAGAAGTAAATCAGATCAGTAATGCAGCATTAATTAGAAATATTTGCTCTGTGCGGGGAGTAAAATGGTGGCTAAAATAAGAAATAAAAGAAGTAACAGAATATTCTCTAATAGAGAAATAATACCGAGATGGATAACAGAAATATGAAAAAAAATCACTGAAATGACTACGTAAAACAGAAAAAATGTTAAGCTGATTAAATGATAAAATATAATCGGCACAACAGCGCAAACCGATTATCTGTTGCGGGTAAGATGAATGCTCATCTTTACAACAATTATCGTTGCCAACAAAAGACAATTCCGTATTACCCGACTCTGTACAATGATGAATATGCATAAGGTATCCGACGGAATGCGGTATTAAAATTATTACCAGCATAAAAATCAGTATGGTACGAGCAGCATTCATAAATTTACTATCATTACAAAATTAATCATTATCTTGGATAAATGATAGAAATGGGGAATCAAACAACAATTATTATGATAAAAATCACTCTCCGGTAAAAATATTTAATATTTCGTTTTTTAATTACCTTTGATTCCATATGAAAAAGATATTTTTTACAGTTATTGCTCTTATTTCTGGCAGTAATAGTTTTGGTCGATTTTTATCCCCTGATCAGATTTTTAAATACAATGGTTCATTTGTTTCGTCATCAGTAGC
>CAZRNJ010000047.1:0-12813 GCA_964601385.1 uncultured Bacteroidales bacterium
CACCAACCGCCGAGGCCAACAGGCAGTGCTTTGCCGGTTTACTGATTGGCGCCGGAGATATACAAACCGATTACAAACGCCGTTCGCTGATTCACAACCAGCCGGTGAGCGATGGAGGGATCATCGCAGCCATAACAGGTAAGGGCTCACTGGTGTTGATGGATAATTCGACAGATTCATCCATGCCGGCTATCCTTTGCTGCGACACAATTCATCAACACAAAATTGATAAAAATAAGATCCGGCTCACAGTAAAAGTAACAACCAAATCGGGATTTTCATCACTTACATTTACGGCCTTTGATCTGACAAACAAGACCAAAATTGATGAATTAGAACTGATCGAGCTGCCCGACAGTATGGTTACCGGCAACATCGCGCTGATAACGCATGGCGGAGCCGATGCCGAGGGCAATTCCTATTGGTTCAGTTCATGGACAGCGAGCGGAAAAAAACTTCGCAGCCATCCGCAACGAGCATTCGGCCCGGTGCTTGGCGCGCAATACACGCTCAGCAATAATATCCTGAAGCTTACTGCGCAATTCCCTCCTATCGGTGATGATGAACCGCGCAATGTTTTTCTCGAATGCTCAAAAAAGGGCTCGGGACAATATAAACTGTTGGGCAAGGCCATCATCAGCAGCCCGGGCTGGCTGGCTACATTCAGGATAGAAAACTGGGATAGCCGCAAGGACTATGACTACCGGCTAATCTATTACGTTCGTGACGACATAAACAATAAAGTACAATACACATACAAAGGCATTATCCGCCACGACCCTGTAGAAAAGCAAGAGATCATTATGACTGCATTCACCGACAATAACAATGGTTTTTTAAAGAACCTCTGGTTTCCGCACGAAGATATCTGTAAGCAGGTGGAGCAGGTAAATCCGGACCTGCTGTTTTTCTCCGGCGACCAGGTATACGAAGGAAGACCTGTATCCGCCGACTTCAGCAGTATACAGAACACCATGCTCGACTATTTGTACAAATGGTATATGTGGTGCTGGGCGTACGCATCCATAACATCCACACGCCCGTGTATAACCATACCCGACGATCATGATGTTTACCACGGTAATCTGTGGGGATGCGGTGGCAAGGCAGCGCCCGCTTTCCCTGAGAATAAAAAATATCCCGGACACTATAAAGGAAACGAAGATTACTGGCAACAAGATCAGGGTGGCTACAAACTTCCGCCCGATTTAGTCAATTTAATCCAACGTACACAATGCTCTCATCTGCCCGACCCCTATGACCGCACACCGGTTGAACAAGGGATTGAGGTTTATTACACTTCACTTCATCTTGGCCGGATAAGTTTTGCTATTCTGGAAGACAGAAAATTTAAATCAGCGCCATCGGTTGAATTTCCCGAAGCAAATATTGTCAATGGATTCAGCACTTCTGAATTTAATCCCAAAAAGCTGAGCAAACCAGAATTGCAACTCTTAGGTGAACGGCAGCTACGGTTTATCCGCGAATGGACAGCCGACTGGACAGCAACCGACATGAAAGTTGCCCTGATGCAATCGGTATTTGCATGTTTGCAGACAGTTAACAGCAGCACAATTAAAAACCAAGTTGGCAGCCATCTACCTAGCACAATTGCTGCCGGAGAAATGCTTGCTGCCGATATGGATGCCAACGGGTGGCCTATACAGGGACGCAATGCAGCGCTGCGTGAATTGCGAAAAGGTTTTATATTTATGATCGGCGGTGATCAGCACCTGGCGAGCATCATACATCATGGCATAGACGAGTGGGACGACGCGGGCTGGTCGTTCTGTGTTCCGTCCATCAGCAACCTGTTTCCACGGCACTGGATGCCCCCTGATACAGGGCTGATGCACAACGACTCATTACCATCCTATACCGGACGATACCATGATGCTTTCGGAAATAAAATAAATGTATGGGCGGTAGCCAATCCCTGTTCAACAGGAGTTCATCCGGCTAAACTACACGATAAAGCACCCGGATTCGGTGTAGTCCGTCTCAATAAAAAAACACAAACCATAACAATGGAATGCTGGCCAAGGTATGCCGATATTACCAAAGATAAACAGTACCCCGGTTGGCCAAAAACCATACTTATGACCGATAACTATTCCCGCACACCTGTTGCATGGCTCCCGGTGATCATCTGCGAAGGACTGCAGCGGCCGCCGGTAATACAGATAGTGAACGAAAAAGACAATTCGGTTGTTTACACCCTGCGTATGGCCGAAATGAAATTTAAGCCACCGGTATTTGAATATGCCGCATATACAATAATCATCGGCGAACCCGGAACCGAATCCATAAAACGGTTCAGCAGTGTGATGGCTTTACGGGCTGACGACAACAAAGAAATTCATTTTAATTTCTAAATCTGCAAAAAACTGTTGGCGGGATAAATAAAAAAAACTACTTTTGCACCGTAAAACAAGAAACTATTTATGGACGACTATCATCCATACGGCCAAAACGATTAACTCAAGCCGGTATGTATCAAATGATACTGCGGGCTGATTAAGCCATCAAGGTATATGATAACATACTGGAAAAATGACAACGGTCTAAAAAAGGTTCATAAATACCAGAAAGATTGCTGGATTAATGTCATCAATCCTTCGCAACAGGAAATCCAATACCTCACAGAAGAATTTTCGATAGATCCGGACTTTTTACATGACACACTTGATATTGACGAAGTATCGCGTATCGAGATAGAAGATCAGTGGCTAAATATTATTGTACGTATTCCCATTCACAATATCAATAACGGATTGCCCTTTTATACCGTGCCCATGGGCGTTATTATCAATAAAGAAATGATCATCACCATCTGTCAAACCGACAATGAAGTGATATCCGGACTGCTGAATCACGAGAAGAATAAACGGTTTGATTTTGAGAATAAGATCAACTTTTTTCTTCATCTGTTTTTACGCACGAATAATGTGTATCTTAAATTTCTGAAACAAATCAACGCGCACACCAATATTGTTGAGAAAGAGCTTGAGAAGTCAACCCGCAACAAAGAACTGAACCGGCTGCTGAAGATTGAAAAATGCCTGGTTTTTTTCGTGACATCACTGAAGTCAAATGAAATCCTGCTGGCCAAGATGCGAAACACGAAATTTACCCGTCAGAATGAATTTGATGAAGATATGATGGACGATCTGGTGATCGAGAACCGTCAGGCCATTGAGATGGCCAATATCTACACCGATATCCTTGCAGGGCTGATGGATGCCTTTGCCTCGGTGATCTCCAATAACATGAATACCGTGATGAAAGAGTTAACTATAGTCACCATTATTTTAATGATCCCGAATCTGATTGCCGGTTTATTTGGCATGAATGTACCGAATCTGCTTGAGCATAACAATTACGCCTTTCTGATCATTCTTGCCGCTTCGGTGGGTTTTGCGCTCGTAGGCGCCTATTTTTTCAGACGCAGGAACTGGTTCTGACCACCGCGCTTAGTGATGGACAAGTCATTAGTATATAAAATTGCATTGGCCGGCATACCACGCATTGGCGGAGTGCTGGCTAAAAAACTGATTTCCTACACAGGTAGTGTCGAACAGGTATTCAAAACCCGCAAAAGCAGTTTATTAAAAATACCCGGCGTAGGGAAACAGTTGGCAGAAAATATCCTCGCATCATCATCACTCGAAAGGGCTGAAAAAGAAATTGATTTTATTCAAAAACATAAGATAAAAACTTTTTTTTACCTCGACGAAGATTATCCGTCACGGCTGAAGCAATGCGCCGACTGCCCTGTTCTGCTTTACTCGCTGGGTAATGCTTCGCTGAACGAAGGAAAATTCATCAGCATTGTTGGTACGCGTCACGCTACTGGATATGGTGTTTCTGTTTGCGCCGAGATCGTTAAAAACCTGGCCGAGGCCGGCCACGAGATAACCATTGTGAGCGGGCTGGCTTATGGTATTGATATTGCGGCACACAAAGCAGCCATCCAACATCAACTTGCTACCATCGCTGTTCTTGGTCATGGTCTGCAAACCATTTACCCTGCGGTTCATAAAAAATATGTCCGCAGCATAATTGAGAAGGGTTTGCTGCTCACCGATTTCACCAGTCAGTGCATTATTGACAAAACAAATTTCATCCGTCGTAACCGTATTATTGCAGGATTATCAGATGCCACGCTGGTGGTTGAATCAGGCGAAAAGGGCGGTGCGCTAATCACAGCCGATATTGCAAACTCATACAACCGCGACGTTTTCGCTGTACCTGGCCGCAGTACCGACAATTATTCAAAAGGATGCAATAAACTGATAAAAACCAATAAGGCAGCACTTGTTGAAACAGCAACCGATATTGAATACCTCATGGGTTGGGACAAAAAAGACCGGCAGCCGGCAGTACAAAAACAACTTTTTTATGATCTCTCCGCCGATGAACAAAAAATTATTGAACTCCTGAAAACAAAAGACTACACCATTGACGAGCTATGTATGTCGCTCAGGCAACCAACATCGGTAATCTCACCACGGCTGCTGCAAATGGAATTTGCCGGAATGATCAACAGCTTGCCCGGTAAAGTATACCGGCTGGTGGGCGGGGTTGTTTGTGAAATAGAATAGTTACAGGGCATTGATATCATTTACAGTGGACTGTTACAATTGTACAATCGGTAAAAATCCGTGGTTCATCCGTGTTATCCGTGAGAAAAGAAAGAGTCCCACTGATTGCACTGATTATAACGGATAAGAAGAAAAATATCCGTGGCTTATTCTTGTCGTCCGTGAGATAATAAACCCGGATTTTCAGTTGAGTTAGCTCATTTGAAAAACGCTCTTGCCAGTTGATCTGTTAGCAGTTTTGAACTGCAAAATCCCGGTTAAACACAAATAACAGATATTCAAAATTTTACATTCAAAACAAAAAAAAATTATATGCATTAAAAAATTAAGTTATCTTTGTAAAAATGCAATTGTTAAACTTTAAAACCATAAACACAATGAAACAGATTAAATTGTTAATGGGAATTATATTAATTTCCACCTTAGTATTAAACTACGGATGTAAGAAGGACGAAGAAGATCCAACCGGGCCTTCGTTGAGTTTTTCTGCAGATGCCGTGTCAGCTGATACCGAAGTTGACCCTGGAACGTATGTCAAATTCAAATGGACTGCAGTAAAAGGCACTTCCGAATCGGATGCAAAATTAACAACATTCTCAATTACAAAAGAAGGATCATCCGCTCAGGATAAAAACGGTAAGACATGGAATGCTGCTGCTGTAAGCAATGATGAAACATACGTTGATGAGGCAGAATTTTTTGTCGGCTCAAATGCAGGCGTAACTTTAAAATTTGAATTCACTATTACAGATAAAGACGGATTATATGCATCCAAAGCAATAACCATCAAAACTAAAACACCTGCTGCTCCCCCGGTAACGATTAATACCTGGACAGGCAAGGTTCTTGGCGCACAACTAGCCAGTGAAGGCAGTTTCTTTGCCAGTTCAACGGGTTTGGTATATCAGGGCAGCGACTCAACTACTTTCCTGCCGATTGCCGACGTTGCATTCTTAATGCTCCCCGGCGGTGGCACATATACTGATGCTACCTTAGCCACGGTCAGTGAAGTTACAAAATCAAATGGTACACATTATGGCAGCACGTATAATACACTGTTCAGTACAACCACTATTAATTATGACGATGTTGACGATGCTACTGATTTAGATGGTATCACCGGCGTAAGCAAAACAATCGCAGTTACAAATGGTCAAACTGTTGCATTTGTTAATGGCAGTGGTAAAAAAGGCATCATTAAAGTAAATCTTACGTTAAGCGGAGGGTCATCAACCGCAACCATTAATGTTAAGGTTCAAAAATAACCTTACAGTATATTATTCAAAGCCGCTCTCTTTGAGATGCGGCTTTTTTTTTCTATTTTTGTGTCACCTGTATCTCCATAAAACATGAATACCTATAACTGGGATCATCAGCAAATATTAATTGTAGAGGACGACACCTCGAGTTTCAGTTTATTACAGGCCATACTGCGCAAAACAAACATTATCATACACCACGCATCGGATGGAGAACAGGCAGTGAATATTTGCCGTACAAATCCATCTATTGATCTGGTGCTGATGGATATTCAACTGCCCAGGATGGATGGTTACACAGCCACACAAAACATCAAACAGTTAAGGAAGAATCTTCCGGTTATTGCGCAAACCGCGCATGTTATGGAAGAAGACCGCATGAAGAGCATAAAGGCCGGCTGTGACGATTATCTGCCCAAACCGATCAACCGCGATGAACTGCTTCGCATGATCAGCAAATACCTGAAATAATCATTTTATTGCTGCGCATTAATGATCAAAGCGCGTTACTCCAGATCGCTTCCGGGAAACAAAGCCGAATGCCTGCTTTGTCCCCACCAATGTATTATTCCCGATGGCGCAACAGGTATTTGCAGGGTACGACACAACAAAGGTGGCATCATCTATTCATTAACTTACGGAAAGATCAGCGCGCTGCATTCCGATCCGATTGAAAAAAAACCGTTATACCATTTCTTTCCCGGCTCACAAATATTATCAGCCGGATCGGTAGGGTGCAATTTCCGTTGTTCGTTCTGCCAGAATTGTGAAATATCCCAATCAGCGCTTTCCGAATATCCATATATTAAAAACCTCACTCCTGCAGGACTGGCAGAATTAGCATCTGTTACACCATCAAACCTCGGACTCGCCTACACTTACAACGAACCCATAGTGAACTACGAATTTGTTATTGAAACAGCCCGCCATATTACTGAAAAAGGATTAAAAAATGTAATGGTGACCAACGGATACATCAATGAAGAGCCCTTGCATGAACTGCTCCGATATACCGATGCATGGAATGTTGACCTTAAAGGATTCAGTGATGATTTCTACCGGGAGTATACCGGAGGAAAACTGACCCCGGTGCTTCACACGCTGAAGACCATCCGCGAAGAAAATAAACATCTTGAAATTACCACGCTGATTATCCCCGGTCTGAATGATGATGAACGGACATTCAATGATATGACCGTATGGATTGCATCAGAACTAGGCAAAGAAACAGTGCTTCACTTGTCGCGCTATTTCCCAAGATATAAAATGAACATCGCATCAACACCACTTAAAACGCTCGAGAACCTTCAATCCATTGCCCTGCAAAAACTGCGCCATGTTTATTTGGGCAATATTTAGCCCATTTACACTGGACTAATACAATTCTACAATCAGTAAAAATCCATGGTTCATCCATATTATCCGTAAGAAAAGAATGAGTCCGACAGATTGTACTGATTATAACAGATAAGAAGAAAAACATTCCTGGCTTATTATCGTCCATGAGGGAAAACCCGGATTTTAACCTGGATTCTTCAATTAATTAATCTCAAATGAAAAACGCTCTGGAAAATATCTTTCTATCTCTGTGACAGTTCCATTTGCTTGATTGTTTTACGAGCGGCTACTGCTGCTCCAATCATTCCAGCTTCGTTAAGCAATTTGGCGGGCACAACCGGCGCTTTTATCTTAAGTGTATGCATAAATTTATCGAGTTTCCGGCTGATACCTCCTCCAATAATAATCAGATCTGGCCAGAACAACTGCTGCATATACGTAAGGTAATCATTAAAACGGGCGCCCCACTCATCCCAGCTAAGGTCAAGTTTCTTGCGCACCGCGTCCGATGCATATTTTTCGGCCTCCTGGCCATTGGGCAAGATAATATGTCCAAGTTCACTATTGGGAATCAGCTTACGGCGTGAAAAAATAACCGTACCAATACCAGTACCCACGGTAATAAGCAGAACGACTCCACGGTGATTCTCACCGGCGCCGAACTTCATTTCGGCATAGCCGGCGGCATCAGCATCATTAACGATATGCACTGAGCAATTAGTCTCTTTTGTGAGAAATGTTGCGGCATCCATCCCAATCCATTTTTCAGATATATTAGCAGCAGTACGGATAACACCACGTTGCACAACCGAAGGAAATCCAATACCAACAGGCAATGTCCATTTATAAAACCCAACAAGTTCTCTGATCACCCTGGCAACAGCATCCGGCTCTGCCCGGGCAGGCGTTTCAATCCGCTGACGCTCGGCAAGCAATTTGCCATCAATAACATCTATTGGCGCAGCTTTTATCCCTGAACCACCAAAATCAATTCCTAAAATTTCTCTATACTTCATCGTAGTGTTATAATATTATTATAATGAGTTCATAAATATTATCATGCCAAATTATAGATTTATAACTAATTTTGAGAACATATTAAGATTAAAATAATTCACAATATGCTTGGTTTATTAACAGGGATATATTATTTTTAATTCAGAAATAAAACTAATTATTGGCAGCATGCTGACCATCCACCTTGAAGAACTATTAAAACGCAACATACGGGTTATTTTGCCCGGTATCGGAGCATTCGCCATAAAGAAAACGGCATCGGGGCAACAAATAACTTTCAACAGTATTTTAAAATTTGATGATAATGTATTTGTTCGGTTTGTCAGCGAGCAGGAAAAAATATCCATACCTGCAGCCGCAGAAAAAGTGCGGACATATACCGAAGCGATTTTAAAGGCGATCAATGATGGTAATCGCTATACCCTGGGACTGGCAGGTGAAATATACAGAGATGCCAATGGAAAGATACAGTTACTTGAAAACAAACGACAGGCAGTGACGTTAGCAGCGATGGATGAGCCAGCGCCAACCCCTTTGGAGGAAAAACCGTCAACCGGCAAAGATGAACCACCGGCATCGTTACAGAACGAGCCATTATTAATCGTAGAAAGCACTCCGGTAGCCGAATCAATACCAACATCGGCGCCTTATACTGAGACAATCTCAACACCTGCGCCAGCGCCAACGGCTCCGAATATCCATAGTATAAAGCCACCATCTGACAATATACCAGTAACAGAGCAACAGCCAACAACGACTCCAACACCTGAGCCGGAAAAAATAACGGTTGAATCTACACAAAAAATGAAAAAGAAACGGGAATCATCAGGATGGTTATGGGCAATAGTGATTATTCTGCTGGCAGGAATAATTATTGTTGGATATTTACTGGTTTCTAATCCGGGCGAAGGATATGAGCCAAACAAAGTACTGGAATTCACCCAGCAACAAACCGTCAACCGTAAGCCAGCGGTAGAGAAAGATGAGGTACTCGATATTCCTGATTTTTCGGATGAGATAATTACCGAGCAAACCGACTCTATCAACACAGCAATCGGCTCAACCTACACGCCCAATGTCGAAAAAAACACAGCAGTAGAACTTAATTCCTTGCCATCAGGTGTATATTTTCTGGTTGCCGGCTGTTTTAAAAGCAAAGAGAATGCCGAGAGTTATGCTAAAATACTGGTTAAGCAAGGTTACAGAGCGCGACAGTTTGGTGTTATCCGTGAACTGTTTGCCGTCTGTTACAGTGAACATCCCACACGTGCCGAGGCCGAAAAAGAACGTGAAAAACTGATAGCTACCGGAAAAAGTGTCTGGATTTATTCTAATCCCTGAACAGTTTCCTTTTGCACATTTTGTTTAATTCCTGCTTCGCGGATAATTGCAATCGCCTTTTCATTTTTCTCTCCCGGCGATAGAATCAGGTTCCCCTCAACCAGGCATGATTTCATCAATTTATCAGACAGGTTATGCAGTTTTATCTCCTCACCGGCTCCGTGTTTCGACGGCACGATAACATTACCCGTAACACTGACATATCCTGTCCCTTCATCAAGATAGATATCATGCGCCTTACGGTTATCATGCAAATAATTACCACTGATAAAAGAGCCGGGCATTTGCCCGAGAGTATAAATACCGGCGCCATCCTGCCGTATAAGCATTACATGATGGATATGATTATTCAACACTCGGTTTCCTGCCGAAGCAGCAGGAGACATATACATCACAAACTGCGATTTACTGTAATTCGGATAGTCAAATTCACCCCATCCCCAACCGACCGAGATGCCGGTATACGGCAGCATACAAATCTCATTATCTCTGATTATTGTATTAACGGTATATCCGGCAAAAATACCAACCCCGCCCTGATATTCACAGGCCACATTCCGGATATAGCAATTACTGATTGTATTGTTCATCGTAACAAAAACACTGTCGGGAGGATGATGGTCGGGGTGCCGTACATCGCCAATATTGATTCCATTGGCAGAGATATCGGTAAACACACAACCATCTGCCTGGCAATTCTGTGAACCACGGCCAAAATCCAAACCGGCGCCACCCAAATGCATAAACATACAATTGGTAAACCGTATATTCCGGCTGAAGCTGATTCCGACATTTGCCATACTCTTCATGGCATCACCCTGTTGAAATTTATAATATTCAGTATGCCGGTAGGGATACCCGTGGATAAACTGAGTAACATTGGCCTGTATCTCAGGATGACCTATTTCAGATGGTTGCAGCCAGCCACCATACATAAACCAAATACGATCAAATGAAATATTACTTACCGGATCATTCGCCGTCCCCTTTATACTTACAAGACGCTCAATGGCAGGTACAATAATATCGGCAGAATTAATATCCATGCCGGCCAGTGGCTTATAGTATAAATACTTTTCCCGTTTGTCAAAATACCATTCATTCTCCTCATCGAGCAATTCCAAGGCATTCTCAACATGATCAAGATACCTGTCGGTACGTCCCGGCTTATTGACAAGGAAATAATACAATGGCTGTTTCATAATAACGGCAACACTATCCTCTTCTGTCACGGCTGTATCAACTTTAGCTATCATGTGACACCAGGTCATGACAAGAATTAATTCAACATCGCTGATATTTTTCCACCGGGCAATATCCCTGTAGCCGGTTTTAAAACCAACGCGTGCGTTTGCTTCGCTGAGCTGACCGAACTCCCGCGAACCGGTAAGCATATTGCCCCGGGCTC
Source organism: uncultured Bacteroidales bacterium (assembly GCA_964601385.1). Taxonomy (GTDB): domain Bacteria; phylum Bacteroidota; class Bacteroidia; order Bacteroidales; family JBBRXJ01; genus CAZRNJ01. Next base: position 10,968 of record CAZRNJ010000047.1, read on the forward strand.
TGACGGCGCGTCGTCCATTGACATACAACTGCCTGAATCCGGGTAGATCAACTTTTGCTTTCCATATTCCTTTTTTATACTGCTCCCATCCATTGACCTTTTGTCCACCACTGATTACAACATGTTCGCCGGGATATGCTTTATAGGTGATCCGATAACCATTACTGCCCGAATTGGGATATAAAAGCTGAAACGTACGATCAAGCTGATGTACACCTTCCCTCAGATAAATGATAATGTTTTCATCCATGACGAGGTGGTGTTCGATGAGATAATCGCGAGCTTTGAAAATGGTCTGAAAGGGCTTTTCGATAGTGCCGGAATTATTATCATCACCGGAAGGAGACACATAATAAACATATTGCGCAAAAATGCAATCAATCCATGCCAGATGCAAGAGCAATAAAAAAGAATATACAACTTTCATTCACAAATGTTTTTAAAAAGATACAGATTAAAAAAAACAGGAAGACACAGAGAACAAGCCCCTACCGGTCGTTTTGCCGAAGATAAGCAGGATATGGTAAATAGCCAATTATCAATGAATAACCGCGATGGTTCAGGTCCCACAGGATCTGCGGATATGCAAGAAACACTTCTGATCAATGATAGGAGACTGATATCTTTGTGTATCATATTTTAATCAGTAAATCTATTTTAAAAATTAAGGCGTGATCGCTTTATGTTTCTTATGACTTTTAATTGCGGCTTCAATCACACGGATCACATTAGCCGCTTCAACAGCAGTGACGCCGGGTATACCATTTTCGCGGATCGAAAGAAAAATACTTTGGTAATACTGTAAATAATTACCGGGGGCAGACTCCAGCGTATTGTTAAACTCAACGCCATTGATGGTTGTATGCAGCTTCCCCCATTTTTCTTTTGGTTCGTATCCCCATCCGTGTTCAGTAGGGTAATGGCCGTCTTTCAACTGCTGCTCCTGGGGATCGGTACCATACTTGATATATGAGCCCTCGGTGCCATGAAGGGTGAAACGGGGCCCCGGCTCCCGCACCAGATAGCTGCTTCCGAGAGTTACCCGCACCTGCGGGTAATAGAGCCAGATGGTATATGTATCATCAACAACAGCGCCATCACGCTCTTTACGGATATCGGCAAACACAGCATCCGGCATACCAAATAACAGCAATGACTGATCAATCAGATGAGAACCGAGATTGTAGAGCGTTCCGGTACCGCCTTTCCCTGTATCCTTCCAACTATCGGTAATATAATTCCGATACCGGTCGAACCGCGACTCATAGGATACCAGTCGACCTAATAATTTATCATCAAGAATTTTCTGTACAGTCCTGAAATCATTATCCCAACGACGGTTATGAAAAACACTGAGCAGTTTCTTTTTCTTTCCGGCTAAAGAAATCAGTTTATCTGCCTCGTCGGACCGGAGCGTAAAGGGTTTCTCCACCACAACATTTTTACCGGCCAGTAAGGCCATACGTACAAAATCAAAATGAGTATTATCAGGGGTATTTACCACAACCAACTCAATGGATGCATCAGCCAGTAACTCTTTATAGCTGCGTACAATCTCGACATAGGGATACCGCACTTTTGCTTTATTGGTGGTGCGTTCAACAATTTTTTTTAAGCTGAAGCCCGGATGTACATGCAGTAAAGGAGCATGAAACACTTCGCCTGACATTCCATAGGAAGCCAAACCGGTAATAATGGGTTCGGGCATACAGATTTTCTCTCTTAAACTACAAATTTACTAATTTTGAACATTTTAAACGAAGATGACTAATAATCTTTTCCATATCGGCTTTTATGCAATGGGGACACGCTTTGAGGCGATTTTGTGTGGCATTAATCATAAAAC
>CAZRNJ010000048.1:0-12647 GCA_964601385.1 uncultured Bacteroidales bacterium
GAGTCGAACCTTCGACCCACAGCTTAGAAGGCTGTTGCTCTATCCACTGAGCTACGGGACCAGCCGCGCAAAATTAATAAAAACAAACTAATCATTAGTCATTTTTGACACGGGCTAACTAAATTGTATCGTTTTGCTTCATAAACCTGAAAATATATATTACAGGATTCCCGGCCTGTGTGTCAACCGGCCAAATGGGCTTTTTAACTTAATGTTTTATCCATTTATAGTGGGAAATTCGGAATATCTTTTAATTGTCTCATAGCAGCGAGTTATATTTAATAAGATGGAATAATATTTTTTACAGGTATTGAAAATGTTATAAATTTGTATATTTATGGCTTAATAATAGCAGCACAGCCGGAAATGGCAGTGAAGAAGGATGACATATCGGAACAATTAATGGGTAGCATTGCTCAAAGCAGCGATGCAATATCGAATAGTACACAACCCGACTACTGCAGTTACAGCCGCGATAAACTGATTGAGGAGCTCAAAAAGCTTACTGATATGAACTTAATTCCGGACATCGGTGATAAGCCGGAATTGATTAAAGCTGCATTTTATAAGCGGTTGAAATTGGAGATTGAACAGAAGCATAAAAAATTTCTCGAAGAGGGTGGAGTAGAAGAGGACTTTAAATTGTTACCCGATGAAAAGGAGCAGGAGTTTAAACGTTGTTATAAACGGTATAGGGAGCTTAAACAGAAATATACGATTGAGTTTGAAAAACAAAAAGAAAAAAATTACCAGCAGCGTCTGTTGATTCTTGACGAATTGATTGCGCTCCTCACCCGGCAGGAATCATTAAACAAAACATTTGAGGAATTTCGTGATATTGAAAGGCGTTTCAGACAGGCAGGGCCTGTGCCTCAGGTAAAATTGGTCGAACTGATGAACCAGTATAATACTCTGGTGGAAAAGTTTTATGATTATGTACGGATAAATAAGGAACTGCGTGATTTTGATTTAAAGAAGAATCTGGATTTTAAGGAGTCCCTTATCGTTAAGTCACAGCTCTTGCTGGATGAACCGGATGTTATTACTGCCTTTCGTAAATTACAGGATTACCATGAGCAATGGCGCAATTCAGGCCCGGTGGCCAAAGCATATAAAGATGATATTTGGAACCGGTTTAAGTCCGTTACTACTGCGATAAATAAAAAGCATCATGAGTTTTTCAGAAAACTGAAGGATGAATTGGATAATAACCTTGAAAAAAAATTAAATATCTGTGCCGAAATTGAGAAAATAATAGAAGTCCCTTTTACGTCGTTTGCCGATTGTCGCAAAAAGACCGAGACGATCATGGATTTACAGAAAAAATGGAAAGAGACCGGTAATGTACCGCGTAAAGAAATGATTACTGTCATGCGCCGTTTTCGTAAGGCAGGAAATAGTTTTTTCAAGAAGAAGCGGGAATACATGGGCATGATTAGGGAGCAGTTTGCCGAAAACAGTAAGAAAAAGATAGCTGTGTGTGAAACCATTGAACAGATGATAAATCCGCCCGACTGGGAAGCAGCATCTAAAGAAGTGATCCGTATACAGCGCCAATGGAGAGATATGGGGCCTGTGGGAAAGAAAGAAGGAGAAGAACTTTGGCAGCGGTTTAGTGCCGCCTGCGATGGTTTTTTTAAGCGAAAAGCCGCGTATCATAAATCATTGATCTCCGTGTCCGACGATAACTGCAAAAAAAAGGATCTTATGCTTCGCGAGTTTGAAGCAGTGAAACCTTCTGGTGATCTGGATCAGGATATAAAAACCATTCGTGAATTTCAACAACAATGGAATGCTGTCGGTTCTATCCCGCCGGCAAAACGGGAAGGACTGCAGAAGCGATTCAATATGCTGGTAAACAACTGGTATCAATCGCTGCCCCTCGACGAACGGAAGAAACAGCTATATCTCTTTAAAAACCGTATCCATCAGCTTTCTCTGCAGGAGTCGTCGGGGAAATTGCTGTATGAGGAACGCGACCGGCTTATCCGGCAATTGCATCAGATGGAACACGATATTATTAAGTGGGAAAATAATATGGGATTTTTCAGAGCGTCCAAATCGGCCGAGAAACTATTGGCTGATATGAATGGGAAGATTGTCCTTGCACGTAACGATATCAAGCAAATGGAAGAAAAAATTAAAGTTATTGATAATTATCTTTCCAATAAAAAATAATCTTGTTTTTTCATTGCCGGAATTATTTATAAAGTTTTTATACTTTTACGCTTTATATCTGACAGCAACATGACAGCAACAAAATATATTTTTGTAACTGGCGGGGTAACCTCTTCGCTGGGAAAGGGGATCATTTCGGCCTCTTTAGGGAAATTGTTGCAGGCAAGGGGTTTTAAGGTTACTATTCAAAAACTTGATCCTTATATTAATGTTGATCCGGGTACTCTTAATCCTTATGAGCATGGCGAATGCTATGTAACACAGGATGGAGCAGAAACCGATCTTGATCTTGGACATTATGAACGGTTTCTGAATTTGCCTACTACACAGGCCAATAATGTGACTACCGGTCGTATTTATCAATCTGTAATCAATAAAGAGCGCCGAGGCGATTATCTGGGCAAAACAGTTCAGGTGATTCCGCATATCACCGACGAGATTAAGCGCTGGGTCAAGGTTTTGGGGAAGAAGCACGATTACGATGTTGTAATTTCAGAAATTGGCGGTACTGTAGGTGATATTGAGTCGTTGCCATATATTGAGGCAGTTCGTCAGTTGCGTATGGAGCTTGGTACAGGAAATTGCCTGAATATTCATCTTACTCTGTTGCCGTATCTTTCGGCTACAGGAGAGCTTAAAACCAAGCCAACACAACATTCGGTAAAAATATTGCTGGAAAACGGAATACAACCCGATATTCTCGTGCTGCGCACTGAGAAAGAGCTCACGCAGGATATACGTCGTAAGGTTGCGCTGTTTTGTAATGTGGGGAATGATTCGGTAATTGAATCAATAAATGTATCAACCATCTATGAGGTACCACTCAAGATGAAGAAGGAACGGCTCGACCTTACTGTAATGCACAAACTGGGGCTTATACCGAAGAAAAAGATTAATCTTGCGCCATGGATCGCTTTTGTCGAAAAGATTAAAAACCCGAAACGTGAAGTTGCTATTGCTCTTGTGGGTAAATATGTTGAGCTTGTTGATTCGTACAAGTCAATTGTTGAGTCATTTATTCATGCCGGGGCAGTGAATAATTGTAAGGTGAAGCTTTCATGCCTCCACTCGGAGCAAATTGATAATAAAAATGTTCATTCGAAGCTTAAACATTTTAAAGGAATAGTTATTGCTCCCGGCTTTGGCAGCAGGGGTATTGAAGGGAAAATAGTTACTGCACGGTATGCCCGCGAAAACAATATCCCATATCTTGGCATCTGTCTCGGTATGCAATGTGCTGTTGTGGAGTTTGGTCGTAATGTGCTTAAGTTTGCCGATGCTCATTCGACAGAGATGGATCCAAAAACCGAGCATCCGGTGATTGATCTTATGGAGGAACAGAAAGAGATAACCGAGAAAGGCGGTACAATGAGGTTAGGCGCTTATTCATGTATTTTGCGCAAAGGGTCTAAAGCGTTTGATGTGTATAAAAAATCAAAAATAAATGAACGGCACCGCCACCGGTATGAGTTTAACAATGCCTATCTGCAGATGTATGAGAAAGCGGTCATGATTGCCAGCGGTATCAATCCGGATAATGATTTGGTAGAGATTATCGAGATTCCTTCGCATAAATGGTTTATCGGAGTGCAGTTTCACCCCGAATACAGCAGTACTGTTATGTCTCCGAACCCCATGTTTGTTGAGTTTGTTAAGGCAGCCCTGTCATAAGAATTTTTTTCATTTTTATACCAGAAACGTAATTGCTGAAAACAGCCCGTTATAATTACAGGGAAAGCACGTTGCAATTTGTAATATGCTTTGTTCTGATACGACCTGCTTAATGTTGTAAATATCTACTGATCAGTGAATATCTGCTCATCGGGAACTTTAACATACTGTATCAACCGGTTATGGAAAATATAGGGCTATTGGGGTTCAATCACGTTAACTGCTCCACTTGTACAATCGTTATTAAATACTATATTTGCAGCCATTAAATGGAATGATTCTTTATGGATAAAAATACAATAATAGGGCTTCTGCTTATTGCGGGTATCATGATCGGATACAGCGTTTTTATGAAGCCGGATAGAGAGCAGCTTGAACTTGCCAGGCGCCGGCAGGATTCATTATTAATAAATCAACAGAACAGAGATTCGCTGGTTGCTTTACAACCCGATACTGCAAACCCGGCACAACTGCAGCAGCCGGCATCGCAGTCATTGCAGAATGATTCACTGCTGGCTCTTCAGTTCGGTAGTTTTTCATCTGCGGCAAGGGGCGAAAACACAAAACTGGTAATTGAAAACGATCTGATGGCTGTTACAATTGCTTCCAGAGGTGGCATGGTTTATTCGGTTAATCTTAAGCAATTTCATAAGTATGATAATTCTCCGCTGATTCTTTTTAATGGCGATTCATCCTTGTTTGGGTTTGACTTCTTTGCGCAGAACAGGAATATTTCCACCAGCCGGTTCTATTTCACTCCATCAGTCAATGGCATCACTAAAAAAGGCGATACCTTGATGTTGTCTCTTCGCCTGTATGCCGACAGCATCAGCTATATCGAATATCTTTATACGCTTCCGCCAAACAGTTACATGCTCGGGTTTAAGGCATTATTTGTGAATATGAACAGATATCTGCCCGGAAATATGAATTCTATTGATTTACACTGGACTTCGTATGCGCCAAAAATTGAAAAAGGAGAAAAAAATGAGAACACATATACAACGGTATCTTATCGCTATTTCCAGGATGAAACGGAATCTATCAAGCCCAAAAACAAACAAACAGAGAAGGATATTGCCACCAAACTGGAATGGGTAGGATTTAAACAGCAGTTTTTTACATCGGTGCTGATTCCTGAACAACCGTTTTTAAATGGTAAGGTAGGTTATGAATATTTTGATGAATCCAAAAGTAACTACTTGAAAAGATTTTACTTGCAGTCGGCACTTCCCTTTTCGAACACGGAAAGCGTTGAATTACCCATGGCTTTTTATTTTGGCCCAAATCATTTTAATACGCTTAAAAAATATGGTCATGAGCTGAATGATCTTGTGTCCCTTGGTGGTAATATTATCAAATGGATCAATCTGTACCTGATTATTCCTATATTTAATTTTCTCGAACGGTTTATCGGTAATTATGGCATAATTATTCTTTTGCTTACGCTGATTATTAAAGTCATTACATTGCCGCTGACTTACCGAAGTTATCTTTCAATGGCCCGTATGCGCGTACTTAAGCCGCAGGTTGATGAGCTAAACGAAAAGTATGCCAAAGCAACGGCTATGGAGAAACAGCAGGCCACAATGGATCTTTATAAAAAGGCGGGTGTGAATCCTATGGGCGGCTGTCTGCCCTTGTTGTTACAGATGCCTGTATTATTTGCCATGTACCGTTTTTTCCCAACTTCGTTTGAATTACGCCAGGAGTCATTCCTTTGGGCAAAAGACCTTTCAACCTTCGACTCGATTTTCTCTCTGCCATTTACTATCCCGATGTATGGTGATCATATCAGCTTATTTACTCTCCTTATGACGGTAACCACCATCTGGTCGGTTAAACAGAGCAACCAGGGAAATATGTCGAACCAGCAGATGCCCGGCATGCAGTCGATGACCTATATTATGCCGGTAATGCTGATGCTTGTTCTGAATAATTTTTCATCCGGCCTTACTTACTATCTTTTTGTCTCCAATATTTTCGGCATTGCGCAAAACGAGATTCTGAAACGGGCTATTGATGAAAAGAAGCTGTTAAAAAGGATTGAAGACAACAAGAAAAAACCGGTAAAAAAATCCTCATTTCAGCAACGGCTTGAAGAAATGGCAAAACAACGCGGATATAAATTACCCAAAAAGTAGTTTTACAGATCAGGAATCCAGCCGATTGTTTGGTCGCAGATGTCTTTGATGATAATCAATGGCATGTCAGTAAAAATAAATACCTTTGACAGCCATGATTTATCCGGATAATTTTGAACAAAAAACCGGGTTTGACCGTATCCGGGCAATGATACATTCGCGTATGCTATGCGGATTGGGTGTTGAGCAAGCCAACCGTTTTTCATTTTCAGTTGATTATAATGAGATTTCCCGTCGCCTGGGTTTGGCCGGTGAATTTATGCAACTGATGAGTATGGATGAGAATATCCCTCTCGATAATTTTTTTGATGTTACGGATGAACTTTCAAGTATCCGTATTGAAGGTACTTATATTGATTTACACCGGTTGTATGATTTTTACCGTTCCCTCACCGCTGTTAAAAGTTTATTGAATTTTATTAAAAAGCTTAATCCGTCGGGTTATCCGCATTTGCGAAACAGCGCTGCCGGTGTCAATTATTTCCCCGTTTTGCTCGATTGTGTTGGCGATATTCTAACTGCAAAGGGCGAGATCAGGGATGATGCATCGCCTGAACTTAAGCGTATCCGTTCGGCCATTCGCCAGGCAGAAAATGACAGGGCATCCCGGCTGAAAAATGTTCTGTTATCTGCCAGGCGCGATGGGTTGATAGCTCCTGACGTTGAGCTGACTATGCGTAACGGACGACTTGTAATACCTGTTGAACGATCGGCAAAACATAAGATTGACGGTTATGTTCATGATGAATCATTGAGCGGGAAAACGGTTTTTATTGAACCATCGGTTGTTGTTGAGGCCAATAACCGTCTCAGGGAACTTGAATTCTCTGAAAGCCGTGAGATTGTTCGAATTCTTTTAACTGTTACAGACGAAATACGGCCTTATATTGATGACTTGTTCGTGACATTCGGTTTTTTAGGCCTGATTGATTATTTGCATGGCTTGTCGTCTTTTTCCAAAGAGATAAACGCGGTATGTCCGGTGTTGAAAAATGAGCCCTGCGGTGATTGGCTGAATGCTGTTCATCCATTGCTTTTTCTGTTACACCGGAACGAAAATAAAAAGGTTATTCCGCACTCATTCCAGTTTAATGATGATTGCCGGATATTGCTGATCTCAGGCCCCAATGCCGGTGGCAAATCGGTGTTGCTTCAGCTTGTTGCCCTGCTTCAGTATATGGTGCAATGTGGTTTGCCTGTGCCGGTAAGCGAAGGATCGGTAATGGGTGTTTTTAATTCGATATTTCTGGCTATGGGTGATGAGCAGTCTATTGACAATGATTTGAGCACTTATAGCTCACATCTTAATCATCTCAGCTATTTTTTAAAGTATAGTGATAAACATACTATGATACTTATAGACGAGTTTGGCGCAGGTACTGAACCGGTACTGGGAGGGGCTTTGGCCGAAGCCATTCTTGAAGAGCTTAATCATTCGGGTTGTTATGGTGTTATCACTACGCATTATTCAAATCTGAAGCAATATGCTGCTTCTGTGCGCGGAATAATGAATGCCGCCATGTTGTTTGACACTGCCAATCTGAAGCCGTTGTATCAATTGAGGATTGGAGAGCCGGGAAGCTCCTTTGCATTTGAAATTGCTGGCCAGACAGGGATACCCCGGAATGTACTGCAGCGGGCAACAGAGAAGGTTGGAAAGACCAACCTCGAGTTTGAACGGAATATACAGGATATCATTCGTGAAAAGGTGCAATGGGAGGACTTGCGGCAGCAAGCAGAACGTGAGAAGGAGCAGGCGGCACAAATCAGGCAGCGGCTGGCGGCTGAACTTGCCCATCTTAAATATCAGCGCAAGGATATTATCCTGAAAGCCAGAAACGAAGCCGATGAATTGTTGACGCAGGCCAACCGGACCATCGAAAATACTATACGGGTTATAAAGGAAAGCCAGGCAGGGAAGGAAAAAACTAAAGTAGCGCGAAAGCAATTGAGCGATCAGGCAACACAGATACGTTCACATCCCCATACGGATGAACAACTCGAAAAAAGGATTAAGGCAGTAACTGAACAGAATCAACAGGAAACTGCCACCGAAACATTTGTTGCAGGTGATTTGGTTAAAATCAGTGGACAGAGTGTCCCCGGTATTATTCAGAGTATCCGTCATGGTATTGCTGCAATTGAAATGGGGCACTCGATACTGCATGTTGAACTTTCCCGCCTTACGCATGCGTCACCCGATGATGGCCCGGTGGTGCACAGTCGAAAATCATCTATTGACCTGCTGTCGGTTAAAATGAATTTTAAACCGGAGATTGATCTCAGAGGTAAGCGTACCAACGAGGCCATTGAACTCGTGCAACGGCTTATTGATGATGCTGTCATGACCGGACAGCCATCCCTTCGTATTCTCCATGGTAAAGGCGATGGTATCTTGCGGCATATGATCAGAGAATATCTGAAGACAGAAAAAGTAATAAAAAAATATTATGACGAAAGTGAGCAGTTTGGCGGTGCTGGCATTACTATTATCGAACTGGATATTTAACCGGTGTTATACATTTGACTAATTAAACAGAAAACCAGAATAAATTCTAGTAATTTTTAATACTAATAATTAAATATTTTAGTTCTATTTTGTAATAAATATTGTTGTGGCTGCCCGAATATTTTTTCTTTTGTTGTTTACAGTTCTGATTGGCTTTAGCGCTAATTCACAGCCCTTCTTGCACATCTCGGGCCATGTTACCGATACCACCGGCAAACCCGTAGCCCGGGCAACAGTAAAAATTAATACAACCGGATTGGGTACAATATCCGATGATGATGGTTTCTTTGAATTGCCTGTAATAACCGGTGATTCGGTGACTATCGTAATTTCAAGTGTTGGTTACCGGCCTGTTGAACGGGTTGTCCGTTATCAGGGTAAAACCGATGTTTTTATTGAGCAAACGGTTGTTCCGGATATTAGTATTTTAGATGTTGTAACGGTTCGTGCCGAAACCGACCGCCCCACAACAATGACCCGTATTGAGGGCCGTGTGCTCGATTTGCTTCCCTCGGCCTCCGGATCAATAGAACAGGTACTGAAAACCCTGCCCGGCGTTTCGTCACAACAGGAGCTTAGTTCACAGTACTCGGTTCGCGGTGGAAGTTATGACGAGAATCTGCTTTTTGTTAATGATGTAGAGATTTATCGTCCATTCTTAATAAGTTCCGGCCAACAGGAGGGGATGAGTTTTATTAATCCCGATATGGTTTCATCTCTTCGTTTTTCATCCGGTGGCTTTGATGCCTCGTATGGCGATAAGATGTCGTCGGTACTTGATATTACCTATAAGAAACCGGCAGGGAATTGCGGCAGCGCATCTGTAAGCATGCTCGGCGGCACCGCGCATATCGAAGGATTGTCTGCAAATAAAAAAATCACTTATATCTCCGGATTTCGCTACCATACCACACAATATCTTCTCTCAACGCTTGAAACGAGAGGTGAATATATTCCGCGATTTCTTGATTTTCAAACTTACATGACCTTCGAACTGACTAAAAGAACAGAACTCTCGTTTTTAGGTAATATTGCACAAAACAGGTACGACTATTATCCCGACTCGCTGGTAAAGGCATTTGGTACATTTAATAATGTGTTGAACCTCCGGATTTATTATGAAGGAAGTGAAGCCGACAAATATAATACATGGCTGGGATGTTTTGGTTTGAATCATAAACCAAATAAGAAAACTTCGCTGAAATTTATTTGTTCGGGATTTACGGCAGCCGAGTCGGAAACCTATGATATTGAGGGCGCCTATCTGTTACAAGAGGCCGAGGATCAACAGAACCCTTCGGCTACCGACAGCGCAATGAATATAGGTATTGGCGCATTTCATAATCATGCCCGGAATTTTCTGGATGTATATGTTTTTTCGCTCCGGCATAAAGGGAGCTTTGCTCAGGGAGATAATAAACTACAGTGGGGTATGGGCGCGCAACGTGAAATAGTTTTCGATGAGTTACATGAGTGGGAAATGATTGATTCTGCCGGATATTCTATCCCTTACAGCAACAATGAAGTTAATCTAGCGCGTTCAGCCATCTCATCCAATACACTCTATTCGACACGGATGCACCTGTATGCAATGAATACTCATGAGTTTAGCACCCGCTATGGAACAACTACGCTGAATGCTGGCGCACGCTTTAGCTATTGGGATTTTAACCAGGCACTTAATGCCGGTCCGCGTATGACGCTTGCTTTTGAACCCGAATGGAAGAGGGATTTTTTATTCAGGTTATCAGGAGGGATTTATCATCAGCCACCGTTTTTCAGAGAAATGAGGTCAAATGCCGGTATTGTTAACCGGGATATTAAATCGCAGCAGGCCATTCATGTTGTTATGGGAAGCGATTATAATTTTTACGCGTGGGAACGGCCATTCAAATTCACTGCCGAAGCTTTTTATAAATGGCTTAGTAATTTGATTCCGTATAAATTGGAGAATGTACGGATTCGCTATGCTGGTGATAATATGGCTGACGGATATGCTATGGGCGTTGATTTTAAAGTGAACGGCGAATTTGTGAAAGGAACCGAGTCATGGATTAGCTTATCATTGCTCCGGTCGCGCGAGGATGTGCGAAACGACTCTTATGTCAACGGTGATGGCCTGACAGTTTATCCCGGTTATTATCCCAGACCAACAGATCAGTTTGCAACATTTGGTATGTATTTTCAGGATTATCTGCCCCGCAATCCATCCCTGCGCATGAATCTGACTTTTCTTTATGGGACTGGTTATCCGTTTACTTCGCCCTATACCGAACGCTATGATTTGTACTGGCGTATGCCTGCTTATAAGCGTGTTGACCTTGGATTGTCGAAAATATTGATTAATGAGAATTCGGTGATACACGATGGCAGTATTTTTAAGCCGTTTAAAGGACTGGTCGCCGGTGTAGAAGTGTTTAATCTCTTCAACATTAAAAACCGTATTTCGCATATTTGGGTACGGACACTTTCAGACAGTGAGTATATTCCTGACATGTATGCTGTACCTGTTTTTCTGACCGGACGGCGACTGAATGTTAAACTCACTGTACGGTTCTGAACTTCCTGAATTTTGTTGGTTTGGTGCCGGTTGCAAATTTCATGATAATGGTTTTTGCAGTATTTTGCACTGATCGCCATCTCCGACAATGACCATGCCGGCAATACCTATAAACAGACCGGTTTCAACAACACCGGGAATAAGAGACAGAAGTTTCTCCGTTTCTTCCGGATTCATGATAGTGTTAAAATGTAGGTCGGCGATGTAGTTTTTACTGTCGGTAAGGTAAAAATGATCATCGGTTTTTCTCAATACCGGCTTACATTGCAGTTCTTCAAGTTTTTTTAGCGTATGCGTGTATCCAAAAGGGACAATCTCCACCGGAACGGGAAAACGTCCCAGCCGGCTGACAAGCTTTGATTTGTCAACAATCCAAATGTTTTGTTTCGAACTGCGCGCAACAATTTTTTCGAACAGTAGCGCGCCACCGCCGCCTTTGATTCCGTTAAACAAAGGGTCAACTTCGTCGGCTCCGTCAATGGTCAGGTCTATATGATCAACCTGATCGACCGGTAACAAGGGTATGTTCATTTTTTTTGCCAGGATGCTGCTTTGTTCTGATGTTGATACCGCATGTATGGATAGCCCTGATGCTACAAGCTCTCCGATTTTTTTGATAAAAAATGTAGCAGTACTGCCTGTCCCTAAACCTATAATCATGCCGTCTTTTACATAATTCGCTGCGCAAACGGCCGCTGTCCGCTTTGATTTTTCCTGCATATATTTTTAACTATTCGAAATTTTTTAAACCAAATACCCTCTGTATAATTCCAATGTAACAAATTTTTAGTCCATATTACAGCAGACAATTATAATTGTACAATGGGTGTTTTTGTGAGTGTAAAGTAAAACAATTCTTTGCGGATAAAAAAAAAACGTCTTTGGCTTTTTGCTGGTTCGCTTTGTACTTAATCTCGTGGCTGAAACGCTTTGTTTTTTCAAAAATCTCTTAATCTTATTTTTATAAATAAATTGAAATATATGTTTTTGCCATTATTGCTTTACTTTTTTTATTTTTACATCCAGTCACTATTGGCAATGATAAAAACCGGTTTTATTTTTTTATGTTTTATATGGGTGTTAACATCCTGCAATACTGTGCTCGTAACTATCGGTGAAGCTAAAAAGGTTAAAATGTTGGGGATGTCGGGACAGGAGATTGTTGTTGGGATAATAGTGCCGGTTTATAATCCCAATAAATATGCTATTACAATCCGCAAGCTGGATATTCAGGTGTTTCAGGGTGACGAACTGCTGGGAGAAATCCGTGACGTACCTCAAATTCGCCTGAATTCAAGAGATACAACTGATGTAGATATAAAAGCATATCTCGAATTTGGTGACTTTCTTTCTGGTGGTCTTTCTCTTTTACGGCTCTATTCAATGAAGAATGTTGAACTGACACTTAAAGGCACAGCATCTGCTAGTACGGTGTTTACACGTAAGCGCTTTTCGGTGGATGAGAAATTTATTCTCAGATTGGGGGGCAAGGATTGAAAATGGGATAAACCGGGATTTTGCAGTTGAAAAACTGCAAACAGCTCAACCGGTTTTTCCGGTTGAGGGTATCCGGTAACCCTTTACT
>CAZRNJ010000049.1:0-12612 GCA_964601385.1 uncultured Bacteroidales bacterium
GTACGACCCGAATTTCCGGCAATCGCACCTCCATGAACTATCTGTCCTGCGCCCGATGATTATCGAGAATATCTCTCTCTGCAATATCCTGAGGGGTTCTGACGAGGATTTTAAACTTATTTTTAATACCTCATCAGCCGATGAAACATACCGCGTGACTCGCGATCTTTGTCCTTATCTTATTTATACTTCATCATCAAAGGCCGTTTATCTCCGCACTCCATCTGTTTCTGCTGAATTTCCTGTAAAAAAAATTATCCCTGTCAGTACTATCGGAGCAGGCGACAGTTTTAATGCAGGATTAGTTTATGGCTTAATCAGCCGGAATATTACTGTAGATCAGCTTGGCCTCTTATCAAATGATTCCTGGGCATATATAATTGCTGCAGGTATTGATTTTTCATCCGACGTATGTTTGTCTCTCGACAATTATATCTCTCCTGATTTTGCATTGAACTACCGGCTGTGACAGGGTTTATCCCTTTTACTTAATTTTATGGGTATTTGGGATTTTAATTGTATTTTTGCCCTGTGAAAAATGGTATAACTTAAATCAATTGACAAATGAACAACTTATTATTAGTTTTGCTTCAGACAGCACCGGCAGGTAAGCAGAGTCCATACTCAAGCATGATCTTTTTGCTTCTTATCATCGTTGTATTTTATTTTTTCATGATCAGACCCCAGGCCAAACGGCAGAAAGAATTGAAAAAAATGCGCGATGGATTGCAAAAAGGCGATAAAGTGATCACTACCGGCGGTATTTATGGCAAAATAGTTGAATTGCAGGATAATTCAGTCAGTATTGAAGTGGACAATAATGTTAAGATACGCGTTGATAAAAGCGCGATTATTAAGGATTCAAGCGATCTGGTACAACCAAAATAACTGAATCAGAAATATGGGCTGTAATGCCCTGTTTTTTGTATGTACAGGGTGGGCATAACCGGTGTGATTGGCAGTGGAAAAACCACTGTTTGCAAGGTGTTTGAGCATCTGGGGATTGATTGTTACAATGCCGACCTCGAGGCGCGCAATATTGCTGATAATCATCCGGTAATTATCCAGAAGGTTAAGGAAACTTTCGGTAATGGTATTTATCGAAATGGTAAACTTAACCGTAAAGCAATGGCCGATATCGTGTTTAAAGATAAATCACTGCTTCTTAAACTTGAAAATATCATTCATCCTGCAGTGTTTGAGCATTTTACTGTCTGGCTGCGCTCTGCCCGGGGACCTTATGTTATTCATGAATCTGCCGTGCTTATCGAAACCAATAAATGTAATTTTGTTGATCGTATTCTCTTAGTCACTGCTCCCGAACAACTGATGATTAAGCGGGTGATGAAACGCGACGGACTTTCACGTCAGCAGGTCAAAGACCGTATGAACAGCCAGTATGGACAAGAACATAAAAGAGAATTTTCGGACGACATCATTGTTAATGATGATATTGAATTGGTTGTTCCCCAGGTGCTTCGGTTGCATCAGTTTTATACTCAATTAGCCAAATAATATGGCAAAGTTTGCTAAATGGATTGCCGGCGGCCTGGGTTGGGCATTTATGGGCCCTTTAGGTGGTATTCTGGGATTTATTGTCGGCTCTATTATTGACGAAACAGAAATCAGAACCTATACCGGCGGACAAACAACATCGGGCGATTTTGCGCTGAGCTTGCTTGTATTGGTTGCTGCTGTTATGAAAGCCGATAGCAAGGTGATGCGCAGCGAACTGCAATATGTGAAGCGTTATTTTGTTAGTACGTTTGGCGAAGCAACGGCATCCGAAGCTATTATTATGCTCCGCGATCTTCTGAAACAAAATATCCCCGTTAAAGACGTTTGTCAACAAATTGCTCAACGGCTCGATTATAGTTCTCGTATGCAACTGGTTCATTTCCTTTTCGGAATTGCCAAAGCCGATAGTGCTGTTAATGATAAAGAACTGCTGGTAATCAGGGGTATTGCCCTAACGCTTGGATTATATGAAAACGATATCATTTCTATACAATCAATGTTTGTTGATGATATTGATTCGGCTTATAAGGTACTCGAAATCACAAAAAATGCTTCTGATGAAGAATTGCGTAAAGCTTACCGTAAAATGGCTTTAAAACATCATCCCGACAAGGTTAGCTATCTTGGTGAAGAGTTTAGAAAAGAAGCAGAAAAAAAATTCAAATCTATTCAAATGGCTTACGAAAAAATAAAAAAGAGCAGGGGAATGAGTTGAAATTGCTCTTCAAATTGTAAATTTGAGCAAACAGAAAATAATTTTAATTTTATAGATATGGGAAAACAAATAGCTAAAGCAAAAGACAAGTGGATTAGTGATAAACTGGGCAGTATGAACCTTGAGCAGAAGGTTGGACAACTTATGGTCTTCGGCTTTGCCGGGCCGGTTATTACACCCGATGTAGTTGAGATTATTAAGAAATATCATGTTGGCGGTTTGCGTATCAGCCAGTTTCTGCGTATGCTTACATTGTATAACGATATTAAGCCGGGTGAAGAGCCGGATCCTAAAACACTTGAGTCCCTTGTCGCTCCGTCAGGACTGAACCGTGATTTCGCTTTTGTTATGCCTACTACTGTCGCCACAGCTTCTGAATATGCCGCCACGTTGAATACACTTCGTTCTATGGCCTTTGAAAATAACGATGGTATACCTCTCCACTATACGGTGGATATGGAAGGCAGCGGGTCCGATGATTTACTGGGCGGACAGCGTCTCTTCCCTCATCCAATGGGTATTGCTGCTACACGCGACCCGCAGATGGGCTATAAAACAGGCCTGGCTATCGCCCTGCAGGCAACGGCTGTCGGCGCAAACATGATTCATTCACCACTACTCGATGTTAATACAAACCCCAAAAACCCCGAAGTAGGCAGCCGGGCGTATTCTGATAATGCCGAGGATGTTATTAAGTTTGCTTCTAAAACGCTCAAAGGATTACTCGAAGGAGGGCTCATCGCAACGGGAAAACACTTCCCCGGACGCGGGGAGTCGGCGGCTGATGCGCATTTTGGATTGCCACTGGTTGACCTTGACTATAATACGTTGATGGATGTTCATATCGCACCCTATAAAGCTCTGATTAAGCAAGGCCTCCCGGCAATTATGTCTGCTCATTCAATCTATCCTGCGCTGGGCGACTCTGAACGGCCGGCCAGTTTATCCCGCCGTATTCTTGTTGATTTTTTACGCGGTGAACTGGGTTTTAAAGGAGTGATTACCACTGATAACATGATGATGGGCGGTATCCTTAAAAATTATGAAATGAGCGAGGCAATTGTTGAAGCGCTAATAGCCGGTAATGACCTTATCCTTACCCGCGACGAAAGTCCTATCCGTATTAAAATACTCAATAAAGTGAAGGATGCTGTTAAATCCGGACGGCTTAAAGAAAAAGAAGTGGATCAGAAAATTCAACGCATTCTTGCTATGCGTTGGGATATGGGTATCGCAAAAAATGGTGGTTTGGTAAATGTGAAAAATGCTTCAAAAATTACTGAACATAAGGCAATAATTAAAACTGCCGTTAAGGCCGCTCAAAAATCTGTAATCCTGCTGCGTGATAACGAAAAATTGTTGCCAATTAAACCAAAACAACGTATCCTGCTGGTCGAACAGATTTTCCCTTCACAACTTGCTCAGAATAATATGTATTCCCATCCCGGACTGCTTTGGGAAGAAATGTGCCGGCATTCCTCTAACGTCATGTCGGTTGAAATTCATAATCTGCCAACCGAAAGGGACCGTGCACGCGTTGACCGCCGTATTAAGGATAATGATTTTGACATGATTGTTACCACTAATTATTACTATCATAAGGCGGCTGCTGCGATTGGTGATATTGTCCGCAAACTGATGGCTACAGGGAAACCGGTTGTTGTGATGACTAACACTCCTTATGAGTTTGGCGCTGAAAAAGATTTTCCAACGGTTTTGGTTTGTTTTAATCCTGGCGGCCGTGAAAATATGGCTGCTGTGGCTGATATTCTTTACGGCAAACTTAAACCAACGGCGAAAGTTCCTGTGTCGCTTGGGTAAATATGGATTACTTGAAATAATTGAGGTTTTCCCCTCCGGTAATTCTTACCACACGATGTTCTCTGTCGAAACTGTAATTTTTCCTAAATCGAGCATGGTATTAATCATTGATAGCATGCTGTAGCTTTTCAGATCATCCGGTGTTATGTCTTTCTCGATGATAAGCCGGGCGCTGAGCAGTTTTTCACGCTTCGTCCCTTTGAGCAGCGGTACGCGTGGTGTATGCCAGTGGTTGCCATCAAACAGGCAGATGTTGCTGTATGAAGTATCGGTGAGCAGTCCGTTTTTAACAATTACGATTTCGTCGGCTGTCCCTTTCTGTGCAAGCATGCTGTTCAGTGATGAGCGATCTTCATATTTATACCGGTAGTCAATGGTGTTGTTTTCTATCAACCGTATGCTCACGGGATGTTTTGGCTGATAGCTTGTAAATTCAATTTTCTCAATTTTTTTTGTATATATTATCCGGCACTTATAGAGTCCGTGGTAATTTCCCAGTAAAGGACTTACAATATTGTTCAGATCAAGTGCTGTCTTTTGAGCAAAGCAGCGCAGACGTGAATCATTAAAGCGTTTGTTATGCCACTCCAGGTCGTAAATTACGTTATCTTTTATCTTCAATGTTTCAACCAACCGGTACATATATCTTATCTATCATTTCGTCATATTCTTTGCGGGCATCGCTGTACACTGTTATTCCGCCACCGCTTTTATAAACGTACTCATTCCCTTGTTTCTCGATATACCTTATCATTACAGCGCTGTCGAGCGTCTGTCCGTCAAAAATCCCGAACACTCCGGTATAGTAACCTCTGTTGTATTGTTCGGTTTGCCGGATAATTTCAATCGTTTTTTGTTTGGGTGAACCGGTAACCGAACCGGCTGGCAGCATTGAATATAATATTTCGGCAATATGCGCAGGAGTCGTATTTTTTATACTTGCTGTTATTTCGGTACTGGTTTGTAATAGTGTTTTTCCCTGCGACCGGATTTTGCTGATATACCGGTACCGCTTTACGTTTACATCTTTGGCGTGGATGCTCATGTCGTTACGTATGAGGTCTACAATGGTGGCATGCTCGGCTGCTTCTTTTTTGTCGGATAATAGTACTTGCTCCGCTTCGGGTACAGAGGCATCAATGGTACCTTTCATCGGATGCGCAGCAAGGACACCGTTATTTATAGTGATAAATGTTTCGGGC
The DNA here is from genome assembly GCA_964601385.1 of uncultured Bacteroidales bacterium. GTDB lineage: Bacteria > Bacteroidota > Bacteroidia > Bacteroidales > JBBRXJ01 > CAZRNJ01. The sequence continues at coordinate 5,257 of CAZRNJ010000049.1, forward strand.
GAAAAAACTACAAACTTGTCTTCAATCATCAGTTTATAGGGTGCAATGCTGCTTTGATAGATATGTGCAAGATCCAGATTTTGTCCGACGCGGGTAGGGAAGGTCAAATTCAACAGGTAGGAGTCGCCTCGTTGCTGATGTTTTTGTGCTTGTTCAAAGCTCCGGAGGTAGGTATTGAAATCAACCGGTTGTATGTCGAGGGTTGGAGGTTTACCTGCTGCTGTTAACCGGGTGTTGGTGCGGCCATGAATATTATAGTGTATTCTTCTTTGTAGTGCTTCACCGGCCGGAAGCACTATGGGCTGCTTCATCTCATAATCAAAAATAAACAGCACAGGTATTCCTTTGCCGAATTGTTCCTGTAGTATTTTTAAAGTATCCGACATACGAACGCAAGTTACAAAAAGACAACAAAACCATAATTAATGATATCTGATCTTTGATGATACATATTGAATACAGGGATGTTTTATGGTATTCCCAAATGGTTAAGACATCGTATAAGGAGATAAAATAAACCCAAATTATTCAATAGAAGTATCTGCAAAGAGACGAACTATTTGAATTAGTTGGGTTAATCGCTATGCAATAGAAACCCTTTAATTGCATAGAATGGATCAAAAACTGCTCACACACCCCTCCTTGTTATTCTTTGTTTACAAGGAGGGGGATGGAAGAACAGTAATTTGCAGATAGTAACTACTGAATTATTAGTTTACTGAAATCTGTAACTGACGGACCGGTAATCCGCACAATGTAATTACCCTTGGGTAGATTTTCTACATTGATGATGGTGTTTCCGGCTGTTATAACAACTGATTTTACAACTATTCCAAGCATATTGATCATTTCAATTTGGCCAGTGGATGCTGGTGTTTTAACTGTAATGGATTCAGTTGCCGGATTGGGATAGATGGCCGGCTTCGTATTATTTTCGGCCACTTCGGCTTGCTGTACTTCAACTACTGCATCCATAAGTAATGTGTCGCTTATTATCGGGATTGAAAGGAAAATCTCTGCTCCGCTGATAGAGAGATATACATGGGAACTGTCGGTATCGAAATCTGTTCCGTCATATCCTAAAATGACTGTGGCTGATCTTTCATCGTTATAAATTATCGAATCAACGCTAACGCCTGCAGGTGCATTGTTGAACTGGAAGTTGGCTTTGTTAAGTGTAGCATCGGCAAACACTGCATCGCGAAGCATAATAGTGATATTTTTTCCATCCATCGTGTTTTCTATGAGTGGGGCAGAGGATAGTTCTGCGCGCGGCTCGTAAGTGCTGCGGGCTGTAAGGTATCCTTCGAAATCGCCCGAAAATTGAACACTGGCGACTAACGGTGAGCCAAACCTCCAGTACGAGCTGTCGGTGTCTAATACCGAACTGAACATGGTTGATTTACTGCCAATAACTTCGGATGCCTTATAATTGAAACTGATCTGATAATCAATGGCGGTGATATCCTGTTGTTCGATATATACATTGCGGCTGAGAGCCGACCGGGCTCCGTTAAAATAAAGTACCGAGTCGGCTATAACCTCGAAATAAATACCCGGATTGGCTCCGAAAGTGCCATTTGTATCAACCTTGATAGATACGCGCATTGTGTCGGTAGTAACTCCGGCTGGTGTGGTGACATCCCGAACATTGTGTGTTACTGATGTTGTGGTATTCAGTTTCTGAAATACATATCCGCCATTTTTAAAATCAATAAATGTGGATTTTAATCCTGTATATTGAATATTGCTCCCTAATGAAAGCAGATAACCATTAAGCAGAATGCCTGTCAGATCCTCGGTATTATTGATTTCGTTATTGATGGTGAGGTTTGTTCCAAGCGAAAGGTAAGTTTTTATTCTTTCAACAATACTGATACGGTTAACAACAAACGGATAGCCGCTCAGATAAATATAGCCGTAATAACCCGCGTTTTCACTTTGCAAGCTCAGATGGGCTATACTTAACAATGGAGTCCCGTTAATAATACTGCACGACTCGTTTAACCGTATATAGGAGATATTCGATATGCTGCATAAGGTATCTATCATCATAACAGCGTTTCTTTTTAATGTAAAATCCGATACTGATTTAAAATCAATCACCGAACCACTGTTAAATAATGCATATTTCCCTATTCTGCTTCTCCATGCCATATCTGCTTTGCCGCCCTGGTTCACAATAATGGTGTCAACATCCGAATTTTCACCTCCGAATTTAAAGTAGCCGCCCGAATCAACCATTACCGAACGAATCATGGCCGGTACTCCATTTGTACATGTACCTCCGTTCATGATATATACTTGTGCAATATTTGCTGAATTGGGCACAGTGTATGTTGCACCTTTATTGACAAAGCTGCCTGACCCTGCCGAGTCAACTAATACCTGTGCCTGAAGCACTGTTCCCAGCAACAGAAATGTAACCGGAATAAAATAGTAAATCTTCTTCATATAAATAGTTTTTAAGTGATTGATAAAGCAAATTTATGGATAAAAGATATTATTTTTCTGAAACTACAGCACATTCAAAAAATGAACAATATAAGTCATTGAATATTAATATTAAATAAACTCAACTGAGTAAATATGAATAGCCATTTTAGTCATTATCCCTGAGTATATTCATGGTTGTGGGTTTTATTAATCTTCTTTTTCGGTATTTTTATTTTCTTATTTCGAGATTCTATGAGGAAAATATTTACACTTGTACTGGGAATAGCCATAGGAATACTGGTTAATGCTCAATGGAAGAAACAGACAGCGCCAACCACCGGATGGTTCACAGGTTTGCATTTTACCGATAGTTTAAACGGATGGGGAACAACCACTAATGGCGAGATTTTGCATACTGATAATGCCGGCGGAACATGGAATATTCAGTTTGATACTACCACTCAGTTGCGTTCGGTGTTTTTTGTCAATAAAGATACCGGCTGGGTTGTTGGTGACAGTGGGGTAATTCTTTTTACACAAAACGGCGGTTCACAATGGCAACTTCAACCATTGCCCAATAGAACTGTACATTTCAGAGATATCCATTACGCTAATGGTCTGGCTGTAGCCGCAGGTGTATATGGATCTCCCTATTTAACGAATGACTTTGGTGCTAACTGGTCACAGCGCGGAAGCAAAACAAATAATGATTACGAGGTTTTTGTTGTAAATGGCAGCACGATATGGATTGCGTGTCAGCAGGGCGCCGATGCATGGTATTCTCTGAATAACGGTAATTCATGGGTCTCAAAGGATGTTGCAGCGCAGGCATCAGATAACTGGGCAGTATATGCATTTAGTTTGGATACTGTTTGGATGGGTGGCGCTTTGGGCAAACTTTTCTTAACCACAGATACCGGTAGTCACTGGATAACCAAAACGCCAAGTACTCCTGATACGGGTTATGCAGGATCAACCGGTACTATTGAGCAGATCTTTTTTATCTCACAGCAAATCGGTTATCTTCTCTATAAAAATGGTGCAGTATTGAAAACACTTAATGGCGGAAATGGCTGGATGCGTATTGATTCGGTGCGTACCGGTTCCTATTTTGCTTTCTACGCGTACAATGAGAATTTTCAGTGGAAAGCCGGCAGCAATGGTCTTATCTATTCTTCAGTGGATGCATCGGTTTATGTTAAAAATACTAAAATCAAAGATACACCTGCTGCTTCAATTAATGTGTATCCCAATCCTGCTGTCAATATTGTCACGGTTGAGATTGTGTCACCTGTTGCAGCCAGGCAACGGATTGATGTACTTAATATGCTTGGGGTGCAGGTCCTCTCAACAGATTGTTCCTTAAAACAGGGTTTGAATACTTTCCGGATTTCTGTGAACGACCTGCCGCCGGGTTTCTATTTTATCCGATGGAATAAACAATTAGTGCGTATTAGTATTAGCAGATAGCGGTCTGTATTAATCTGTCAGCCATGGCTTTCGGCGTTGCTGCTTCACAGCCGAACGACTGCGCTTGGCTGTTTTGCGCTTTTCTACTGATTGCTTTGTTGGTTTTGTTGATTTACGTTTCTTCCGGGGTTTAAGCGCTTTCTTCAATAGTTCATCAAACTGTTTGATGGCTGCTTCTTTGTTCGTTAATTGGGATCGGGATTGTTGTGATGTTATGATGAGGATACCTGCCTCACTGATGCGTGTTTTGATCCGGTTCATTAGCATCTCTTTTTCTTTTGGCGTAAGTACCGCCGAACCCGTGATGTCAAAACGCAACTCAATTTTGGTGTTCACCTTATTGACATGCTGACCGCCGGGCCCGCTGCTGCGTACAGCACAGATCTGTAATTCGGGGTATAGAAGCATTAACCGGCTCATTTCTTGCTTTTCTTGCTGCTCTTCTCTAACCGGAGCAGTCGCTTTTCTATCAACTCGATTTTTTTTGTCAGACGTTTTTCTAATTCTAACAACAATAAACGGTTTTTCATGATATCATCCTGAAATTGTTGCATGGTGTTTTTTGTGCTAAATTATCAATTGTTCCTGATATTGGTCTCTTCACCCCAAATTTCAAGAGATTATTAAAGTAATTTAAACAAACTTATCCGAAGTTTGAACTCAAATTTTTAACTACAATATAATTTGGGTTCTTGATAAAATCAACATTAATAATTCAATGTATTTGTTTATTTTTGAAATAGATATATTAATGTTAATACATTGCAAGTCAACATTTTAAAACATCATAGTTATTTTTTTATCGGCATTGCCGGTACGGGTATGAGTGCTATAGCACAGTACCTTGCGGCTATGGGTAAAAGGGTTGCGGGATCGGACAGGCAATTTAATGGTACAGACAAAACACTGATAGAAGAACAGTTTGGCCGCTTGGGTATTCAATGCTTCCCGCAAGATGGTAAAGGTATTACGCCGGATACCGGTGCAGTGATAATTTCTGCTGCTATAGAACAATCAAATATTGAGTATTGTAAGGCGCTGGCTTTAAATATTCCAGTGTTTAAACGTTCCGAGATATTGGCCGCTTTATCCGAAACAAAAAAAACTATAGCCGTTGGCGGTACTTCAGGAAAATCAACTACTACGGCAATGATTTATCATATCCTCGATTCATGTAAAACTCACCCGTCATTGATGAGTGGCGCCGGATTGGTTTCGCTACAGGAAAAAGGTCTGCCTGGTAATGCTTTTGCTGGTGATGGCGATTGGTTGGTTATTGAGGCCGATGAGTCCGATGGCTCTATCGTTAATTATAAGCCGGAGATTAGTGTGCTGTTGAATATTGATCGTGATCATAAAGAGATGAATGAACTGCTTGATTTGTTTAATCGTTTTAAAAAGAACACTCGAACCCGTTTTATTGTTAATGCATCACATCCGCTGACATGCTCATTATCGGCTGATCATTCATTTGATTTCGGGTTGGCGGCTCCGGCCGGCTTTATTGGCGCTAACTTCAGCCAGAAAGAATTTATCATTTCGTTCACGGTGAATGGGATTGATTTTACGATTCCGGTTCCGGGACGTCACAATATGGAAAACGCTTTAGCTGCCGTTGCCTGCTGTTCTGCTGCGGGTATTGGTCTTGAACCCTGTGCTCATACATTGCGGTCTTTCCCCGGTATATATCGCCGTATGCAGCGTATTGGTGTCAAACGGGGGATTACCGTAATTGACGACTTTGCTCATAACCCTGCCGAAATTGAGGCCGCCATCAAGGCATGTCAATCCGCTGCCAACCGCGTAATCTGCTGGTTTCAGCCCCATGGATATGGTCCCCTGAAATTTATGAAAGACGAATTGTCTGAACGTATTGCTGCAACAATGAATAGCCGTGATAAATTTTATATTTCCAATGTGTATTATGCCGGCGGCACTGTCTCAAAGGATGTCAGTCCGCAGGAAGTAACCGACCGTATCTGTCATTTCGGCCGCATTGCTTATTGTATACCTGACAGGAATAAAATGTTTGAGGAGTTTCATCATATAGCATATCCCGGTGACGTGATTTTGCTTATGGGCGCCAGAGACCCATCGCTCAACGATTTTGCTAAGGCGGTGCTGCAGCATCTCTAAAATGATTTGTTGCTAAAATTATTGTGATATTTATCAATATCTGATGTTTTTTACTGTTTTTTTTTTCTATCTGACATGTTAGTGCTAATTTTGCATATGAATTTGGGAAAACAATGACTATTGGAATTATTAAAGAACCAAAAGGAGAGAGTAGGGTGCTAATGCTCGCCGAAACGGTGAAAGCGCTTACGTCTTCAGGAATAACCGTTCATGTTGAAACAGGTGCCGGTTTATCTGCATTTCAGAGTGATGAGAGTTACACTGCTGCCGGCGCAGCTATTGTTTCGCGAACTGAAGCATTTTCATCAGATATTGTTCTGGCTGTTCATCCTCCTCTCGGTGAGTTGAAATTGTTGAAACCGGGGACCATACTATCTTCTGTTATTCCTGTCAATCCCGAAACGGTAAGTGCACTTCAGGAAGCAAAGGTTACGGCCTTTTCACTCGATCTGGTACCGCGAATCACCCGCGCTCAAACCATGGATATCCTGTCTTCTATGGCTACGGTAAGCGGATATAAGGCAGTACTTGAGGCCGCCTTTTTGTCTCCTTCTTTTTTCCCTATGTTCATGTCTGCTGCCGGAACTATCAAGCCGGCGCGTGTATTGATCCTTGGCGCAGGGGTTGCCGGATTGCAGGCCATCAGTGTGGCTCGTAAACTCGGCGCTATTGTTGAGGTGTTTGATGTGCGGTCGGCCGTTAAAACAGAGGCCGAAAGTTTAGGCGCTAAATTCATTGAAGTGGAAGGGGCGCGCGAAGAACAATCGGCTGGCGGATATGCAGTTGAACAATCAGAGGAGTATAAAAATAAACAGAAACAATTGATTCACGACCATGCTGTCCGTTCAAACATTATTATCTGCACTGCACTGATCCCCGGCCGCAAAGCTCCGTTGCTTGTCTCAAAAAATACGGTTCAGCAGATGATGCCCGGATCGGTAATCATTGATCTGGCTGCTTCATCCGGTGGAAACTGTGAACTGACTAAAGATCATGAGATCGTAGTGGCTCATGGCGTTACAATTGCCGGACGATCGGCTTATCCATCCCAAACACCTGTCGATGCCAGCCGTATGATGGGACGCAATATGCTTAACTTTATCAAATCATTGATTTCTCCTGAAAAGCAAATTAAACTAAATTTTGATGATGAAATCATCCACTCGGCATGTGTAGTCCACAATGGTGAGATTATCAGCGAAAGAGTTAAACAATTACTAAAAATGTAATTTATGAACAATATTGTTTCATATCTCCAGTCAAATACAGAGCCGGTTTTTATTATTATGCTCTCTGTTTTACTTGGTATAGAAG
>CAZRNJ010000050.1:0-12299 GCA_964601385.1 uncultured Bacteroidales bacterium
GATATTGACTAATTCAATTTTTATTTCAGCACCGGGGGCGATTTCATAATCTATGACAGCAAATCCGGGTTCATCGAATGTTAAGAACTCGCTTTTGCAGGAAGCAAGCAGTACCAACAAAATAAGAAAATGATATTTTTTTATCTTATTCATAAATATTGGGATTGCGGATTTCTTCTTCATTAGGAACCGGCCAGTACAGTTTTTCACTGTCCCATGTGAGATTTTCACGGGTGACACGTAAATGGGGATTATCTGATGGTGAGTCGCCGGCAGGGATCGTTTTACGCAATGCTTGAAGATAATTGATGCGCTTACCTTCGAAAGCCGTTTCGCGGCGGTGTTCACGGATTACATCTTCGAGTGAATATGCACTCCTGATATCGGATGTACGGTTTGCCCGTATAAGAATTTTATCCATATCATTCTTGGGATCTCCCGGCACCACCCCTGAGGCAAAGATGGTTGCACGCAGCAGCTGTAGTTCGCCAATTCGCATCATAGGTGTTTTGATGTTGCATTTGCTGTTGCTGTTTACTTGCAGAATATCGTCTTTTACCCTGTAGCCCTTGAATAAGCTTGAATCGTTGGCATAGCCGGCAAACATGTTGGCCCAGATATAGGGCTTTTCAAGATTCTGAAAATAGGTGCCTTCTGTAACATCTGTCGCCGGATCAAGATACAGGTACAGTTGGAGGTAGCGTTTGTCGTGAATCCCTGCCGTGTCTGATGAGGATGTGGGGATACGCCAGCCGGCATCTGTTAGCAGATGATTACTCAGGGGAAAAATCCGGTCGCGTGGCGAAGAACCGGTGAGCGCCGATTTGTTGGCTAAAAAGGATTGAACTATTTTTTGATTCTTCCATTCCAGATTGGAGTACTCCCATACAATCTCAGCAGGAGCCGGCTGGCCAGGGTATGAGAGCCAGACATCATCGGGATCAGCTAATGAATAAGTTCGTTTGGAGATTCCTTCAGTATTGTCAATGATGGTGTTCATCAGTGGTACTGCTAAGGCCCATGCTTTTTGTCTGTTTATCTCTGCATCACTTCCCATCTGAAAGTATACACATGCCAGCAAAAATCTTGCAGCATCACGTTTTACGCGCGCATCAGTGGCATAATATGAAGGATGAAGTGTTGCATCATATTTTTCAGGTAATAGGGTAAGGGCATTCGTCAGATCTTCAATAATAAAATCATACACTTCGCCAATGGTTGAAATTGTTTGTCCTTCACCATTTGCTGCTGCCTCGCGCTTTATTACAATTCCGGGCATAGTCCGGTTTGCTGTACTGTAGGGCTTGGCAAAAAGCCGGATTAGCGTGAAATGGGCAAAACTGCGTAAAAAATAGGCCTCACCTAATATACGGTCGAGTTGTTTTTGTGGATCGGCAGGCCGGCCATGCTGTGTAACGTACGTGATGGGTATAGATGCCGAGTTGGCGAGCTTATATCCTATTGTCCAGACAGAGGTGATGGCGGATATATTATTTTCGGTGGTTTGCCTCGAGTATATTTTATAATTATCATCACTCATATACGGATTATCGGATAACAGAACAACATTCTCGCTCATCATGTTGTATCTGGCGGTTCGATTATCCTGCAGCGCGTTTTTATCGGATGATAAAATGAAGTATGCGCCTGTTACCAGCCGTTCAAGATCATCTGTTGTTTCAATGGTTGTTTCTTTAAAGGTCAGGGGATCCCTGTCATCAATCCATTCATTGATGCACGACGAAAAAAGAAGCGGTAGCAGGTATGGAATGATTTTTTTCATCTGCATTGGTTAAAAGTTTATGTCTAAGCCAATCAGGAATGTTCTTACCAATGGTATCCTGTATTGTGTGAGATATCCCTGACTGAGGTTTCTGCTGGTTTCATCCCCGAGGTTCACAAATTCGGGATCATATCCTTTGTATCTGGTGATGGTGAAAACATTTTGTACACTAATATATAACCGGATATTGCTGATGCCCGGTTTCTGAATCCATTTTTGCGGCAGCCGGTATCCGTCAGTAATGTTGCGCATTCTGATAAAATCGGCGCGATGCAAAAATCGTGTTGTTTGTGATCCGAGTGCTCCGCCTCCATTGTCGGTCGCCGGTGTCTGCTGATCGTTCCACCGCAGTTGGGGTAGTTTGGCATCAGTGTTTTCAGGTGTCCATGTATTATTATAAACCGATTTCAGCAGGTTATGGTTGCCTATATCAATGTATGACAGTTTTTCTTCGGCTTCATCATAAATATAGTTGCCGCCTTGAAAATACACTTGAACCGAGAAGTCAATGTTTTTATAATTGAATGTGTTGGTAATGCCGCCAAAATAGGTTGGGAGTCCGGTTTTCTTTTCGTGTACAATTTTGTTTTTATCAATATTCGATTGGGTGGCGCGTATTTTATTTCCGGTTTTCTCGAAGATTCCGTCCTTGGCTTTTTCCTGGTCAATCTCATAAATTGTCTCATATCCCTGGTCGTCAATGCCAGCATATTCGGCCAGATAGAATGCGGCCAGACGGCCCCCGGTGCGTGTAACGGTAATACCATTGGTGATACCCAGCGGATTTTCATCAATGGCATCTGTGAGCGCAAGAATAGTTGTATGATTTGTTGTAAGGTTGATGCGGGTGACCCATTTTAGTCCGTTGATATGATCTGTATTGATGGTGGTTGCATCTATTTCTATTCCGCTGTTGCGCATATCGCCCACGTTTAGTGTTGATTCATCGTCAATGGCAACACCGGTTGACAAGGGTATGGGCGTGTCGAGCAGCATATCGGTTGTTTTTTTGTTGTAATAGCTGAAAGCTATGGTGATGCGGTTCTTCAGTATACCGGCTTCAATCCCTGCATCTTTCTGAATAGATTTCTCCCATGTGAGAAACGGATTGCCGAGATGATCGAGAAGCATACCCTGTGCTCCTTCATACGTTGGCCAGGTGGCATAGGTGCTTTCGAACCGGTTGCTCTGTATCTTGTCATTACCTGCAGCACCTATGGTAAACCGCGCCTTGAGAAAACTCACCGGCCGTATCGGTTTCATGAATTTTTCCTCTGTGATGATCCATCCGGCCGAACCTGCTACAAATGTTGCCCAACGGTTTGAAGCATCGAACTTAGACGAACCATCGCGACGCAAACTCCCTTCAATCAGATAGCGGTTGTTAAGTTTATAGTTGCCGCGGATAAAATTTGAAAAGCGCCGCTCATTATCCAAAACACCGCCCAGCAAGCTGATGATATTGTCCATATCGCCGGTGTTGTCGCCATTCTGAAATTCGCCGGTTTCTTTGACATCAACTGATAGATTCTCGGCTTTTGAATAGTGCCGGCGTCTGAGTACTTCGTTCATTTCAATACCCGCCGTAGCCGAGAAATCGTGTATTCCTAGCGTCTGTCCGTAATTGGCGTAACACACGTAATTGGGAGTCCGGTTTAGTTCCTGGTTTTCGAAGGCAAGGGGCGATGATACATCATTGGCTGTACGTAGCATCCCCGAGAGCCAGAATAACTGGTCGGTATGAACATAATCTATGGCTGCTTCTCCGCGCAGCTTCAGATGTTTTACCGGCAGAAGTTCAATATAGGTTAGTCCAATCATCCGGTATTGCATCACATCATCGCGGATATTGGCGCGGTCGGTGCTGGCCACGATGTTATGTCCCGATCGCGGATCAAAATAGTTGCCGTCATCATCATAAACAGGGTAGAACGGGAGAGCACTGTAATTGGCCGACCAGAAACCGCCAATAGTCCCTTTGTCATTTTTTCCGCCGGTATTGCTGGTGACCGAATTGCCGGTTATGGGACGCTTATTGTCAACATAGCTCGCTGTGAAACGTGTTCCGGTGCGGAGCCACCTGACGGGCTCATAATCAATATTGGTACGTAATCCGTATTTCTTAAAAACATTACCTTTAGAAATTCCTTTTTCATCATACATATTAAATGAAAGGTACGATGACATTTTTTCTGTACCTCCCGAAACCGATGCATTGATCTCCTGCAACGAACCATTATTCAGGTATTCATCCAGATAATCAACATTGGTGTACATGGCGCGCAGGCGGCTCCATTCGGCCGGCTGCGTGGTCAGGTTGCTGTTAAAAGTGTGCTCATTGGGATCGAAGGTGGCAGGATATGAGATATTGCTCATGGATTGGTCGGCCATCTCAAGCCATTCGCGGTTATTGGCAAATTGCAATGTCCGTACCGGTGTTGTCATCCCTTTTTTGTAGCTGAAACTGGCTTTTGTTTTTTCTTTTGAGCCGTTCTTGGTAGTGATGATGATGACTCCATTAGCGCCACGTGAGCCGTAAATAGCGGTTGCCGAGGCATCCTTCAAGATATCAATGGATTGAATATCATTGGGATTGATATCGGCCAAAGGGTTCTGTCCTATTGCTGCTCCTCCTGTTTGTTCAAAAGTATTGCCATTGACGTTTTGATAAACCGGTATACCGTCAATAATATATAGCGGTTCGGTGCTAGAGTTGATAGATCCTGTGCCTCTTATCACAACGCGTGACGACGAGCCCGGTGTTCCTGAACCCTGACTGACCTGCATGCCCGATGCCAGCCCCTGCATTCCCTGATCGAGTGATGCAATGGTTTGAAGCGAATAGCTGCTGTTGTCAATGCGGCTGATAGCGCCGGTAACATCGCGTTGTTTTTGTGTACCGTATCCGCGAACAACTACCTCTTCAAGCTCTTCAACCTGCTCCTCGAGCATAATTGCCGGTATAGGCCCTTCGCCAATCACGGTTTCAAAAGCGCGGTAACCGATAAATGTGAAGCGCAGTATTTGCCCTTTGGCTGCTGTTATCGAGAAATTCCCTTCACTATCGCTTACCGTTCCTGTTGTTGTTCCTTTTAATATAATTGTAACACCCGGTATGGGTTCGCCGGTTTTGGCATCACGGACGACAGATTGAATGTTGTTTTGCGAAAAAACAGGTAAAACGGCAAGCCAGAGAATATTTTTAATAATCAACCATCTGTACCTGAAAATCATTGTGTTTTTTGTTGTAAATGTAATAAGTTCGCGGGATTTTGCAAATACCATTTGATTTCAACAGTTGTAACGTGTATTTTTTTATGTAATTACCCTGTTGTCGTACATCTACAGATGCTAATCATATATAGTTCGTGTTTAGTAAATAATACCGATTGGACAAATGTAATAGTCCAATGTAAATGGACTAAACATTTGTTACATCGGCATTATACAGATGACATTTGGACTAAATTATAATTCCAAATGGTATAATATAGTTCAATTGTTTTTATCAGCCGGGTTAAATGCGAAATTATTTCTGCAAACTGCTGATTGTTATTTGGAATGGGTCATATTATTGCCGGAAGCACTGTGCCGAAAAACAATCAGCCAATTATTGGTTCTCGTATTCAATTAATGAGAAGTCGAGATCAATCGTTGATTCAAAGTGTGAGCCGAATTCCAGAATGGATTCGTCATCTTTCTCGTAATGCCAGTTTACCTTGCATTTATGTCCGTCACGCGAATATTTTTCCAGGATCCTGAAAAAGGCAGTAAGGTACTTGGACGAACTGCTGTTGATGTATTCTACTTTAATATCAACGGTGGTGAGGGGTTGTGGTTGCTGAAAATATTCATGAAGCCATTTAAATACACCTTCATAGAATGTGGCAGGATCCTCCAGGATAGATTTTCCTTCTATCATGAATTTTCCTGTATCAGGATTGAAGTTAATGCCTGGCGAATTTCTTGTCTTTGGTGTTATAAATTCTTTCATAGAATTTCTGATATTCGACAAGTTAAAAATACTAATTAATTTTTAATTAGCAACTTAAAACGAAATATTTTATTATCCCGACTTATTCAATAAGATACAATTGTAAATGGTAAACTATTGGATTAGTTGGGTTAATCCCGTCCTGAGTACTTGAAAGAAAAACAACTATTTAGGTTGTTGATAGACAAGATAAATGGTTATGTGTTTTCTTAATTGCCATGCAACAGAAAACTTTCTCTTGCATAGAATGAGATTATTTACGCTTGTTTTTTGCAGCAATTCAGAATACTTATCTTTGTATGCTAAACAAAATATGAATTAATATGGTATTTGATATAGAAATGATTCGCTTGGTATACGCCGGGTTAAGAAACAGGGTAGAAACTGCCCGTAAGATATTCAACCGTCCATTGACCCTGGCCGAGAAAATTCTGTTTTCCCATTTGTATCAACCGGAAGATATTAGATGTTTTAATCGCGGAACCGATTATGTTGATTTTAAACCTGACCGTGTGACGATGCAGGATGCTACGGCGCAGATGGCATTGCTGCAGTTTATGCAGTCGGGAAAACAAAAAACCGAAGTGCCGGCTACCGTACATTGCGATCATCTGATTCAGGCCAAAGCGGGCGCTATGGAGGATCTTGAAACAGCCACAATCACAAATCGTGAGATTTATGAGTTCTTAAGTTCAGTATCTAAGAAATATGGAATTGGTTTCTGGAAGCCGGGTGCAGGTATTATTCATCAGGTTATGCTCGAAAATTATGCTTTCCCGGGAGGCATGATGATAGGTACTGATTCGCATACTGTTAATGCCGGCGGACTGGGTATGATTGCTATTGGCGTTGGCGGTGCCGATGCCGTGGATGCTATGGTGGGTATGCCTTGGGAATTGAAAAATCCTAAACTGATTGGAATCAGATTGACCGGTAATCTTCATGGATGGACTTCGGCCAAGGATGTTATCTTAAAAGTAGCCGGTATGCTCACCGTAAAAGGGGGTACAGGATATATTCTGGAGTATTTTGGCGATGGCGCGCAGTCGCTCTCATGCACCGGCAAAGCTACAATATGTAATATGGGCGCCGAGGTAGGAGCAACTACTTCTCTTTTTGGCTACGATCAAAAAATGTCGGCATTTCTTGAAGCCACCGGACGCCATGAAGTTGCTGCTCTGGCCAATACCATAACTGATTGCCTGACGGGTGATAAAGAGGTGTATCAGTCGCCTGAAAAATATTTCGATCAGGTTATGGAGATTGACCTGAACCGCCTTGAACCCCATATCAATGGTCCATTTACCCCCGATAAGGCATGGCCGGTTTCGCAGTTTGCTTCGGCAGTAAGGGATAACGGGTATCCCGAGAAACTTGAGGTTGGGCTCATCGGATCGTGCACCAATTCATCCTACGAGGATATCAGTCGTGCCGGCTCAATTATTAAACAGGCGCTGGCAGCAGGTTTGCGGCTTAAATCTGATTTTTATATTACTCCCGGATCAGAACAGGTCCGGTATACCATGGAACGCGACGGCTTGATGGATCTGTTTCGTGCAGCCGGTGCTACCATTTTGGCTAATGCCTGTGGCCCTTGCATCGGTCAGTGGGCACGCCGTGATGTGGATAAACTGCAGGAAAATTCTATCATCCATTCATTTAACAGAAATTTTGCAAAACGGGTTGACGGAAATGCAAAAACACATGCTTTTGTGGCATCCCCCGAGATGGTTACCGCACTTAGTATTGCTGGTTCTCTGACGTTTAATCCGCTGACTGATGATCTGGTAAATGATAAAAATGAGAAGATAAAACTAATTTGTCCCGAAGGGTTCGAATTGCCTCCTTCGGGCTTTGAGTACCGTGATAATGGATATCAGCCGCCACTGCCCGATGGTTCTGCCGTGGAGATAATCATCCGGCATGATTCAGAACGGCTTCAGATGCTGAAACCCTTTGAACCCTGGAATGGAAAAGATATGAAAAACCTGGGCTTACTCATCAAAGTAAAGGGTAAATGTACCACCGACCATATCTCCATGGCCGGGCCATGGCTTAAATACAGAGGGCATCTGGACAATATTAGCCGTAACCTCCTGATTGGCGCTGTTAATGCGTTTAACGATAAAACAAACTGCGTGTTTAATTCAATCGTAAAATCATATCTGCCGGTGGCCGACTCGGCCATTGAATATAAAAAAAATGGAGTATATACCATTATCGTTGGGGATGAGAATTATGGTGAAGGATCATCACGCGAACATGCCGCCATGGAGCCGCGCAATCTGGGCGTTTGGGCTATTATTGTCCGTTCGTTTGCCCGCATACACGAAACAAACCTGAAAAAGCAGGGAATTCTTGCGTTTACTTTTCACGATAAGTATGATTATGATAAAATATGCGAACACGATACGTTTGATATTACCGGACTTGCTTCATTAACGCCCGGTGCGCCGGTTACGCTTGTTGTGCATCACGAAGATGGCAGCACCGATACGGTTTTGCTTAATCATTCTTTTAGTCCCAAGCAGATCGAATGGTTTAAAGCCGGTTCAGCGCTCAATCTGATTAAAAAGAGTTTAAACTCAAAGTAACGGATAGCGATATGACTGCTGATGAAAGGATTCGGGCTATAATCAATACAGGTCACTTTTTCAGTCAGTTTACTCCGCAGGGAATTCATAAAACTGATAATCCTTTGAATACGGTTTTTTTTGATCGTTTTCAGGATGAGATTAATAATGCTCATAATTATAATCAGTGGTTTACGGCTGAGAATGTCCGGCATGCCATCTATGCTCTTTCCCTTATGCTCGATGAGCAGGAGGTTCTCAACTGGATAAACAGTTATCCGGCAGTGTTTAATCCCAGATCCCCCAAAAAAATTGGAGTGATTATGGCAGGAAATATACCGATGGCCGGATTTCATGATTTTTTATGCGTACTTGTATCGGGTAATTATTTTATAGGCAAACTATCATCAAAAGATCAGCAATTAATGAAGCTGACCGGCGAATTGTTTATATTTTTAAATCCAGGTTTTAAAGAGTTTATTCATTGGGAAACCGGACAACTCAGCCAGTTTGATGCTGTAATCGCATCGGGCGGTAATCTTGCATCGCGGTATTTTAATTATTATTTCGCGAAATATCCTAGTATTATCCGGAGGAACCGTAATTCAGTGGCTATATTAGATGGTTTTGAAAATCAGAATGATATGGATAAACTTGCTGATGATATATTTTTATATTTTGGTCTGGGATGTCGTAATGTTTCGAAATTGTTCGTGCCTACCGGTTATAATTTTGATCTTTTTTTTAAAGGTATTGAGAAGTATAAATATATTTCTGATCATAATAAATATTGTAATAATTATGAATATCAAAAATCAATATATTTGCTTTCAATTACCAGGCACATGGATAACGGCTTTATACTGCTGAAAAAGGATAATGCAATTAGCTCGCCGGTAGGTGTTTTGTATTATGATGAGTATATTTCACGTCCTGATGCCGACACAGTTATTAAAGCCGCCGGCTCAGATATCCAATGTGTTGCTACACGTGATGGTTCTTACGGTATCCCCTTTGGTTCTACTCAGTTTCCTCAGGTATACAGCTATGCGGATAATATTGATGTTATGGAATTTTTATTAAACTTGTGAACACATTGCTTTTGTATGGTATATAGATTCAGGTTAATTTCAGATGAAGTTGATGATTTCTACAGGGATTTCGATATAGATGGAGATCAGACATTTTATGAATTTCATCTGGCCATACAAAATGAATTGGGCTATGATAAAACACAGATTTCTTCTTTTTTCCTTTCTAACCAGCATTGGGAAAAGGAACTGGAAATAACTTTAATGGATATGGCTGATAATGATAAACGGCCGACCATGGAAAAAGCAAAAATTTCTAGTTATATTAAGAATGAAAAACAACGATTGTTATATATATTTGATTTTTTTTATGAGCGGTTATTTTTTATTGAGTTTATCGGTAAGGGGGAAAAGAATGATCATTTGCCTTGCTGTGTTGACCGGAGAAACGAACCGCCACCACAGTTGTTGAAGGATGAGGAATCGGGGAAAAAAGAAAAGATTGTTTATCTGAATAGTAATTTAACAAAGGAGGATATAGAAATGAAAAAGGCAAAAAAGGAAATGGATGAGTTTGAAGATGATTTCGAAACTACTGAGGAATTAGAAGAAGATTTCGAGGATATGGATGATTTCGACGGCTTTGAGGATATTGACGGGCTGGAAGATATCGAAGACGAAGAGGGAGAATACGGTTACGATGAGTAACCTGCTTATTGTTGTTGCCGGGCCAACAGCAGTAGGTAAAACAGATTTTAGTGTTGAATTAGCCAGGCGATACAATACGAGTATTATTTCATCTGATTCACGTCAGATCTATAAAGAACTGACAATTGGTACGGCTGTTCCGGCAAAAGATATTTTACAGGAAATACCTCATTATTTTATTCATTCCCATTCCATTACGCAGTATTATAATGCAAGTATGTACGAATTGGCTGTTTTGGATTTACTGGAGCAGCTCTTTCGTCATACGCCCGTGGTTATTTTATGTGGTGGTTCCGGGCTTTATACCGATGCTGTATGCTTTGGTATTGATGATTTGCCGGAGATTGATCCTGAAATTCGAACCAACCTGATGACTAAGTTTAAGCAGGAAGGAATTGATTCGTTGCGCCTGCAACTGAAAACCCTTGACCCTGTTTATTATAAAACGGTTGACCTGCAAAATCCTAAACGTATTCTTAAAGCGCTTGAAGTATCGCTGATGTCTGGTAAGCCCTATTCATCATTGCTCACACACAAACCCAAAAAACGGCCTTTTAATATATTATTTATTGGTCTTAACCTTCCGCGTCACGAACTGTTTTCCCAGATTAACCAACGCGTAGATGAGATGATTGCGAATGGATTGGTGGATGAGGCGCGGTCACTTTATCCCACATTTATTTCATCTCATCCGCAGGCATTAAATACTGTAGGATATAAAGAACTTTTCAGCTATTTTGCGGGCGAGATTACGCTCAATCAGGCCATTGTCAGCATCAAAAGTAATACCCGGAAATATGCCCGTAAACAAATTACTTATTTTAATAAAAATAAACAGATGAAATGGTTTCATCCTTTGGCTATTGACTCTGCTGTCCGGTATATCGAAAGTGCCGGAATTAATAATCATTGATTGCAATTGTATGACATTAACAATCAGAGTTTATGCATTAATCGGTACGGATGCAGGAGAACTGTTGCTAAGTGACGAATACCGCTTTGGTATGCGTATGACAAAATTTCCGGGTGGTGGTTTACAGTTTGGCGAGGGCACTATTGAATGCCTGCAGCGTGAAGCAAAAGAGGAACTCGGCCAGGAACTTTGTGATATCCGTCATTTTTATACTACCGATTTTTTTATCGAATCACAATTCCATCCGGGCCGTCAGATTGTTGCAGTATATTATCTAGCCTCACTCACCAAACCTACTGATCTGAATGTTGTAAATAAACCATTTTGCTTTGATGATGTTGAAGGCAGCCAATCGTTCCGGTATGTGAATCTCAATTCAATTGATATGGAACACCTGACATTCCCGTCTGATCGCGCAGTACTTGCTATTCTAAAACAAAAGCACAGTTAGGCGTTTGCAGCATTATACCGTTTTTCAACTTCAGCCCAGTTTACTACATTCCACCAATTTTCAATGTACTCGGGCCTGCGGTTCTGATATTTCAGGTAATAGGCATGCTCCCACACATCAAGTCCCAGCAGCGGTATTCCTTTTTTTTCGCTGACATCCATCAGCGGGTTGTCCTGGTTGGGTGTACTGTGTATGAAAAGTTTTTTGTTTTCATCTATCGTAAGCCATGCCCATCCGCTGCCAAACCTTGTTTTAGCTGTTTCGCCAAATAAGCGTTTGAATTCATCAAAAGAACCGAAACTGTTGTTTATTACTGTTGTGAAAGCTGCCGAAGGTGCAACTCCGTTTTGCTTCATTACGCTCCAGAAAAGGTTGTGATTGTAAAAACCGCCTGCATTGTTTCGTATTGCCGGTGCCTGCTTGCTTACCGACGAAAAAATTGTTTCCAGAGATGCATGTTCCAGCGTGGTGGATTTGACTGCATTGACGTAATTATCAAAATAGGCCTTATGATGCTTGGTATAATGTATTTCCATTGTCTGCTTATCTATGTATGGTTCCAGTGAATCATAACTATAAGGTAGCGCCGGAAATGACAAACTGTTTATTGTTTCCATATTCGTAAAATTTTTAAGGT
Source organism: uncultured Bacteroidales bacterium (assembly GCA_964601385.1). Lineage (GTDB taxonomy): Bacteria > Bacteroidota > Bacteroidia > Bacteroidales > JBBRXJ01 > CAZRNJ01. The sequence goes on from CAZRNJ010000050.1 coordinate 12,091, forward strand.
TTATACTGTTTACGGATGCTTTTATTAAACCCGGAGCAAGTAGTGATGCCCCTGTTACTGTTTTTATAAATTTCATTCGTTTCATGTTGTAAAATTAGATATTAATTTAGAATGATTCTAAATAAAGATAATTATCATTTTTTATAATTTATTGTTTTATCCCAGATCCGTCATTAGAATTACGAAGGCACAAGGAAAGGCCAACTCAT
>CAZRNJ010000051.1:0-12069 GCA_964601385.1 uncultured Bacteroidales bacterium
GCGCAAACCCAAGGGGTGGGAAACAATGAATGATTATGAACTCAGCAAAGCGTTATTGCGCAACCAGCTCGATTTGAAAGGCAAGTCGGTATATATTCAGGAACATTCATCCCATTCTGAACGGCTCAAAAATCTTTCTTCCGAGATTGGTGATTCAATTGATATCGTGGAAGTGCCAATGAGTGTTGAAGAACTCATTAAAGTAGTGGCATCGGGCGACATCCTCTATTCGGTGTGTGATGAGAATGTAGCTATGGTTAACCGGTATTACTTTCCGGAAATTGACATTGAAACCCCGTTGAGTTTTCAACAAAATATTGCTTGGGCTGTCAATTTTAAAAGTCCACAATTATTAAATGAACTGAATAAATGGCTGGATGGTTTTCGTAAAACATTGCGCTATCAGTTGCTTTACAGTAAATATTTTGTGAATCGTAAAGTATCCATTCATGTGGCCAGCGAATATTATGCGATTACTACCGGCAAGATATCACCATACGATGAATATATCCGTAAGTATAGTCAACAGATTGGATGGGACTGGCGTTTGCTGGCTTCTCTCATTTATCAAGAATCGAAATTTAATCCTAATGTTATATCGTGGGCAGGCGCTATCGGACTGATGCAACTAATGCCATCCACGGCTCAGAAATTTGGCGCCAAAGCAATCCTTTCGCCCGAAGATAATATTGCGGCAGGTGTGCGTTTTCTGGCATGGCTGGATAATAATCTTAAAGATAAGGTGTCCGACAAAAATGAGCGGATTAAATTTATTCTTGCATCGTATAATGTTGGGCTCGGACATATCCTTGATGCACGTCGGTTAGCCGAGAAGTACGGCAAAGATCCCGCTGTATGGACAGACAATGTGGATTTCTTTCTGCTGAATAAATCAAAACCCGGCTATTATACCGATCAGGTTGTAAGTCACGGTTATTGCCGGGGTGAGGAGCCCTATTTTTATGTTATTGAGGTCATGGAGCGGTTTAAGCATTATTGCAATTTGGTTAAGGATGATGAGCCGAAATAGCCCTGTGGTGGATTTCCATAAATTCGGAAAGAATCATTGCTGTTGCTCCCCATACAAATGTGCCGGACAAAGAATAACCGGGCACTTCAACGGCATGGCCTCGTATCTGTAGTGTTTGTTTTATTATAGATTTTTCTTCAGTCAATCTTGACACAGGAATTTTATATATCTCTTCTACTTCTCCGGTATTTGGGGTAAGTTTAATATTGGCCGGAGAACAGCCGACTACCGGTAGAACGTCAAATCTGCTCACAGCAATTAACAACCGGGTGAGAGTGCCGAGTACCGTAATTTTGTCAATCGGAAATCCTGTCTCTTCGGCTGTTTCACGCACCGCTGTATGGATTAGGTCTCTGTCATATAGTTCACGTTTGCCTCCGGGTAAACTGATTTGTCCGCTGTGTACCGATGTATCGGTTTTTCGCCGGATAAGAAGCAGTGCCGGTTCCTGGTTTACAGGTAACAGAAGAATCATCACAGCAGCATCACTGACCGGGCTGTTCTGGTGATGAGGCGGAATAAAATCAGGCGCCATGAGCATCTGGTAACGGCTTCCGGGAAGGCCGCTCTCTAACTGTGATCTGACCGCGCCGGTATACTGTTCAAAGGTTAATCCATGTGAGTTCGTTCTTATCATTATAATTGATGTAATTATTGTCAAGCAACCATTGTATGGTGCGGATGATTTTGTCTTTGTCGTGATTCAGTTTGTCTATTAATGTATCCAGTGGCAATGGCTGTATTAACAGTATTTGCCGGATATCATCGGTGAGCCGGTTATATTCATATTTGCTGAGGTTAAGTTCATTTTTACGTTTGCACATATCGCACTGGCCGCAACGCTCGGTGTCCCGTTCACCAAAATAAGAAAGCAGAATCTGGCTACGGCATACGCTTGAACTCGATGCATACATCAGCATGGCATTCAGCCGGGAAATATAATTTTCTTTCAGCCGGAAATATTTTTCTGTTGAAATATGGATATTTTTCTGCTCCAGCCGTTCTGTTGTATATATAATAAACGGCGATTGTTTACGGGGCAGATAAGTGATAATCCGCTGTTGGCTTAACCGGCTTAGATACTGGTAAACGGTGTCGGTTGTGATCCCTGCTTTTTTTGCGATTTCTTCTTCGTTTATTTTGCAGTAATTAACGAACAGGCCTGAATACATGCGTAAGATAAGCTTGATGAATTCGTCAAACTGAAAATTGGCAACCTGGAATTTATACAGATCATCGCGGCTGACATTAAAAATAATACGGGTTGGATTTTCGATGGTCTCGGTGAGCTCTATCAGCCCTTCATCCTGTAATATCCGCAAGCAGTTGTAAACATTCAATATTGACATGGAATAGCGGGCGGCAAAATCAGCAATATTAAATTCGTACGACTGCCCTTTGCCTGCCGATACCGGTATCTGGAAATAATTGCCCAGTGCCTGATAAACATTTAGTATTGAAGATATTTCAGGATATTTTGTTTTTACGCGCTCGAGCATGTCATGCGTGCTGGCATCATTCACAAGTAGTACGCCGGCTGCCGGCTCTCCATCCCGGCCTGCCCTGCCGGCTTCCTGAAAATATTCTTCAATCGAGTCGGGGATGTCGTAATGGATAACAAAACGTACATCGGGTTTATCAATACCCATCCCGAAGGCGTTGGTTGCTACAATGATCTTGGTCTTTCCGGTTGTCCATCGTTTCTGTCTGTCCGCCTTTACCTGATGATCAAGGCCTGCATGAAAATATTCTGCCGGTATATTGTTTTTAGTCAGAAACTCTGCAAGATCTCTGGTCGTATTTCTTGTCCGCGCATAGATAATGCCCGATGATTTGTTTTTGGCAAGTGTGCGTAAAAGGTATCTGCGCTTATCTTCAACCTCCCGGACGATATATGACAGGTTTTTTCGTTCGAACGGACTCCTCAATACATTTGACCTTTTAAATCGTAGCTTTTCCTGAATATCTTTTACTACCTCGGGAGTGGCTGTCGCCGTGAGTGCCAGCACCGGAGCATGGGGAAGCAGTTCACGCAATTCGGCAATCCGTAAATACGATGGCCTGAAATCATATCCCCATTGTGATATGCAATGCGCCTCATCTACTACAATCATGCTAACATTAATCTTTAAAATCCTATGCTTAAATAATTCTGTTTCAATTCGTTCTGGCGAACAATACAGAAATTTTACATCACCGTATGCGCAGTGGTCAAAACAATTGGCTATTTCCTGGAACATCATTCCTGAATAAATTGCCATTGCTTTGATTTTTAGTTTATTAAGACGTTCAACCTGATCCCTCATCAGCGCTACAAGTGGCGTTATAACAAGGCATACGCCAGCTTTAAGCATTGCCGGTACCTGGAAGGTAACAGATTTTCCGCCACCAGTTGGCATCAACCCCAGTGTATCAATGTTTTTATCTATAGATTCGATGATTTCGAGTTGTAGTGGCCTGAAATTGGTGTAACCCCAGTACTTTGTCAATATTTGCTGATACTTATTCATGAATTTGCCGGCTGTTCAGACAATTTCAACAAATAAAATTTATTAAGCGTAATTTTTTTGTAATTTCGTCGTTTCTAAAAATACCTAAAATTAAACAAATGTCGCTGTTCCCGGATAAAATAGTTTATGAAGGTGTCACTTTCGATGATGTATTGCTGGTACCTGCCTTTTCAATGGTGATGCCACGTGAAGTGGATCTGAAAACGAAATTGACTCGTAATATCACACTTAATATTCCACTGGTGTCTGCTGCTATGGACACGGTAACCGAGTCGGAACTGGCTATTGCTATTGCCCGTGAAGGAGGAATCGGTGTAATTCATAAAAACATGTCAATCGAAGAACAGGCCTTGCAGGTTCGTCGTGTAAAACGTGCCGAGACGGTAATGATTACCGACCCGATTACTATTGATATCGGGAAAACAGTGGCTGATGTGCTTGCACTTATGCGTGATAATAAAGTGGGTGGTATTCCGGTTGTTGATAAGGATAATAAATTAATCGGTATTGTTACAAACAGGGATCTGCGATTCGAAAAAGAGATGATGAAACCTATCAGCCAGGTCATGACTAAAGATAATATTATTACTACTTCCAGAGGAACTAAACTGGCGGATGCCGAAAAAATACTCAACGAATATAAGATAGAGAAATTGCCCGTGGTTGATGAAGCTCGTCACCTTATCGGGCTGATTACTTTTAAAGATATTCAGAAAACCAAAGACCGGCCGAATTCGTGCAAGGATGAACAGGGACGGCTCCGCGTGGCTGCTGCTGTTGGCGTTACTGCCGATTGTGTTAAGCGTGTTGAGCGATTGCTTGAAGCCAATGTTGACGCGCTGGTAATTGATACGGCTCATGCCCATTCTAAAGGGGTGTTTAATAAACTGGAAGAACTGAAAAAATTATTTCCCTATGTTGATATTATTGTAGGAAATATTGCTACCGGTCAGGCAGCAACCGACTTGTATAATGCCGGCGCCGATGCCGTAAAGGTGGGTATTGGCCCGGGTTCTATTTGTACTACTCGCGTGATTGCAGGAGTTGGTGTTCCGCAACTGACTGCAATTTATGATGTTTCAAAAGCGCTTGAGGGAAAAGATATCGGGGTGATTGCTGATGGTGGCATTCGTTATTCCGGCGATATTGTTAAAGCACTGGCCTGTGGCGCGCATTCGGTGATGATCGGTTCATTGTTTGCCGGCGTTGAAGAATCCCCGGGTGAAACAATTATTTATAATGGCCGTAAGTTTAAATCGTACCGCGGAATGGGTTCGGTTGAGGCAATGCAGGATGGCTCTAAAGACCGCTATTTCCAGGATGTTGAAGAGGATATCTCCAAGCTGGTGCCTGAAGGAATATCTGCCCGCGTGCCTTATAAAGGTATTCTCGTTGAAGTTATCTATCAGCTATTGGGTGGTCTTCGTGCTGGAATGGGCTATTGCGGTTCAGCTAATCTTAATGAACTTGCAAAGGCAAAGTTTATCCGTATTACCGGCTCCGGGATTATTGAAAGCCATCCGCATGATGTAACAATTACCCGTGAAGCCCCAAATTATTCAAGATAACCTAAAATCAATTTATTATGCGTCAATTTATCCTTTTTTGTATTTGTGTTTTCTGTTCTTTTGCTCTTCCGGCACAAAAGAAGAATACCGGCTCATTAATTACTATTTCCGGACCCGGGATTACCCGTAATGTCAGCAGCGATGAGTTTTACCGGATATATATGAAAAATAATTCAGCGGCTGTTGAATCAAAAAAATCAATTAATGAGTATCTTGATCTGTTTGTAAACTTCAAACTTAAAGTTACAGAAGCCGAACGCCTGGGTTATGATACGGTTTCGGCATTTCTTAAAGAGTTTAAAGGTTACCGCGATCAGCTTGCTAAACCATACCTCACTGATACACTTCTTCGGAAGCAATTGATTGATGAGTCGTATAAACGTATGCAATCTGATGTCCGGGTTAGCCACATTATGGTTCGTGTTGACTTTGTTTCAGCAACGCCTGCCGACACGCTGGCTGCTTATAATAAGATAATGACTGCCCGTAAACGGATTCTTGCAGGTGAAGATTTTGGCAAAGTTGCAAAAGAGTTTTCTTAAGATACCTATGCAAATAATAACGGCGGGGATCTGGGCTTTTTCACTGCTTTTAAATTCCCATATAGCTTCGAATCTGCCGCGTATAATGCCCCCGTAGGCAAGGTTACCATGCCGGTACGTACTACATTTGGATATCACCTTTTAAAGGTAACAGAGGTACGGAAAGCAATGGGCCGTATCAAAGTGGCGCACATTATGAAAGTAACTCCCGAAGGCATGACACCGGCGCAGGTTGATTCGGTTAAAAGTATTGTCCTTTCCATTATGCAAAAAATAAAGGCGGGCGCTGATTTTACCGCTCTGGCCGATTCTTTCTCTGATGATCGCCGAACTGCCGCATCCGGAGGCGAACTGGCTATGTTTGGTGTTGGCCAAATGATTCCTGAATTTGAAAGCGCTTGTTTTGCCCTTAAAAATAATGGTGATATATCGCCGGAACCTTTACGTTCAATGTTCGGATGGCATATCATAAAGCGGATTGACCGTCAGGAGGTTGGTTCGTTTGCCGAAAGCAAGCCATCTATCGAATCTGCCATCAGCAGAGGGGACAGGGCCGATCATCTCCGGAATCTTTATATCCGGAAATTGAAAATTTCAAACAAACTAAAGGTGAATTCTGCGGCTCTCGTTCCTTTTTATTCCCTCGATACTGCAATGCTTGCCGGCGAAAAACCAATGGTGAATGATGGGATGAATCAACCTCTGCTTATATTCCCAAATGCTAATTATATTCAGCAGGATTTTATTCGTTATCTGACTGCTCATCCTTCAAAGCAAAACTGGAGTTTGATGCCGGTCCGATCTTATATTGATAAGCAGTTTGCGGCTTTTACTAACGAAAAAGTACTTGAGTATGAGGATACACAACTGGAGCAAAGGTATGCGCCTTTCCGTGAATTGCTGTCAGAGTATCATGACGGAATTTTATTGTTTAATATTATGGACGAACGTGTCTGGTCGAAGGCAGTAAAAGATACTTCAGGCATTTTGGAGTATTTTCAGGCGAATCAGAATAATTATATATGGGGCGAACGTTTGGATGCTGTGCTTTATAACTGTTCATCCCGGGAACTTGCCGATTTGGCAAAGGCCATGGCCGAAACTGCCGATACTCCTGCCGCAATGGTTGCTGCTGCATGTAAAACAACATCGGCTAAAGACACAATACTATTTGAACAGGATAAATTTACTCACGACAGCGACCCGGTTATCAGTATTATGGAATGGAAGAAAGGTGTTTCGGGTCTTTATGAAAAAGATGGAAAATTCTTTTTTGCTGTAATCAGCGGAATTATTTCTCCGCAACAAAAAACACTGGATGAAGCCAGAGGACAGGTAATATCCGATTATCAGGACTATCTCGAAAAACAATGGATTACTGAACTGAAAGCGCTTTATAAAGTGCAAATTGATTCATCGTTATTGCAACGATTGTCCGGTAATTAATCCGGATGTGTAACGGTTTATCAAATGGATTGAACTTAACGAATACGAATAACAATAACCGTACAATATAGACACATTTCATGACAAAGCGTATTGTAATTATTTTTTTTGTTGGTTTTTTTACCGCTTGTTCCTGGTTTAAACTCAAACCTAAAGATATGCCGGTTGCACGCGTGCATGATAAATATCTGTTACAAAGTGAAATCAATAGTTTGTTTTTAAAGGGACAGCATTATCCCGATAGTGCGGATATAGCACGCAGTTATATTGAGAAGTGGGTTACACGGCAGTTATTGACAATCCACGCAGAACTAAATTTGCCCAAAGAAAAAAAAGATTTTTCAAAACAGATTGATGATTACCGGACGGCCTTGCTCCTTTACCAGTATCAGAAAGAACTTATCAGCCAGAAACTGGATACAGTAATAACTCCCGAGGATGTGAAATTGTATTACGATAGCAATTCGGCAGGTATGTTGCTCGACGAGATAGTTGTTAAGGCGCGCTATGCTGTCTTTCTCAGTAATCAGCCAGGATTAAAAGAAGCATACAAAAATTTTAAAAGCGTCAAACCGGATGATATTACCCGGTTTTATGATTATGCATATCAGTATTCTGAAAACTTCAGTAAAGATGAAAATAAGTGGATTAGTATCGTCGAGTTGTCTGCTTTACCCGGTTTCCCTTTAGCTGATATTAAAACGGTTTTACAGCGAAATCGTTTTCTTGAATTGTCTGATAGTATACGGACATGTTTTATTGAGTTTACCGATTACCGGATGAATGGCGAGGTTGCGCCGCTTGAGTATTGGGAAATGAAAATCAAATCAATTATCCTGAATAAACGCAGAATTGCTTTTATTGAAGAAATGGAAAATGAAATATATCGTAGCGCACAGGCAAAAAATGAGTTTGAAATCTATTAACCGGTTTTTTTTCTGCTGTTCTATCTGCATTTTTTACTTGCAGGGCATTATTGTATTTGCCCGGGACAGCTTAATTATTGATCAGATTTATGCGGTAGTCGGTGATGAGATTGTGTTAAAATCAGATATCGAAAAACAATTTGAGCAATACAGATTTCAGGGAGTTAAAGAGCCGGAAGAATTGTTAAAATGCAATATTTTTCGGGAATTTCTGGTTCAGAAGATGCTCGTGAATCAGGCCGAACTCGATAGTGTAACGGTCTCAGAGGCACAGGTGAATGTTCAACTCGATCAACGTATTAATTACATGATTGAGAGTCTTGGCTCTGCCGAGAACCTGGTTCGGTATTTCCGTAAATCCATTGCCGAACTAAAGGATGAATTGCGGCCACAGATGTATGAGCAACTGGTTACCCAAAAAATGCAGTCGGATATTACCGGCGCTATCAGTGTAACTCCTTCGGATGTGCGTAACTATTACCAGTCACTGCCCGATGATTCAATTCCATTTATTGAAACATATTACCAGGTCAATCAGATTGTTTTATATCCACCCTTTACCGAACAGGCCATCTATGATGTAAAAGACAAATTATTGCTGTTACGCAAAAGAATTCTTGAGGGTGAGAAATTTTCTACATTGGCTGTTTTATATTCAGAGGATGCATCGGCCCAGCAGGGAGGAGAAATCGGCTTTATGGCACGGGGCGAGCTTGCGCCTCAATATGCCGAGGCGGCTTTTAAGCTTAAGGAAGGCGGTATTTCCACAATTGTTGAAACGGAATTTGGTTTTCATATCATCCAGCTTATTGAGCGTCGTGAGAATAAAGTGAATACCCGTCATATCCTTATGCGTCCACGTTACAGCAGTTCTGAATTGCTTCGTTTACGCACCAAACTTGACAGTATCGCGGGGCTTATCCGAACCAATGATACTCTTTCGTTTGAAGAGGCAGCCCGTATCTTTTCCCAGGATGATGATACCCGACAGAATGGCGGATTGATGATTAACTTCGATGCAGGTACTTCAAAATTCGGACTTGACGATTTTACTCCTTTTGATGGATATGAGGTACGGCGGCTCAAACAGGGAGAAATATCCCAGCCGTTTGAGGCAAAAGATAAAAACGGGCGGACGGTATTCAAAATTATTCAGTTAAAGCAAAAAAGTGAAGGGCATAAGGCAAACCTTAAAGATGATTATGACATGCTGAAAAAATTTGCAGAGCAATATAAACGGCAGATTGTGCTGAATGAATGGATTGCTAAAAAGCAGAAAACAACATTTATTCAGATACGTGGTGACGCTCCGGCATGTCAGTTCCTTAAGACAGAGAATTGGATTAAAGCAGAATAGACCTGCCATGAACCGTTTAATACTTTTTTTTCTGATGGCTGGCGCGTGCATCTGTATTTTTTCTCAGACAACTGACAAAATCAGTTTTGATGCCGAGATTATGGAGATGGACGAACGTATAGCTCCCGATGCCAAACGGCTGATCGGTAATGTTGTTTTTCATCATGAGGGATCGGTACTTTATTGCGATAGCGCTTATTACTATTCAGAACGTAATGCCCTCGATGCTTTTAGTAATGTTTACCTTAATCGTGGCGATACGTTGCATCTGTGGAGCGATACAATGAAATACGACGGAAACACCAGAATGTCCAATGCGCGGTCGCGTGTTAAACTGATTGACCGTGAATCTGTACTCTACACTCAAATGCTCGATTTCGATATGAATACTAATATCGGTTACTATCCCAACCGCGGTAAACTTATCAATTCCGATGATACGTTAACCAGTATCCGGGGATATTATTACGAAAATGACGATCTGTTTTATTTTCGTGATTCGGTAGTGATTCGTACTCCTGATTATAAAATCTACAGTGATACGATGCAGTATAATACAGTTTCGCGTATTTCTTATTTTTTTGGACCGACACATATTATCAGCGACAGCAATCATATTTACTGTGAGAGAGGATGGTACAATACCTTAACCGATATATCAAGTATAACCCGTAATGCATGGATTGAAAGCAAGGGACAACTGATGATGGCCGACAGTTTATATTATGAACGAAATAATGGATTTGGAGAGGGATTCAGACATGTCCATCTGATTGATACAGTGAAAAATGTTATCCTGCGCGGACAATACGGACAGTATCTTGAATTGGAAAAAAGAGGGTTTATTACCGATAGCGGTTATATGATTCAGATTGATGAAGATGCCGCGGATTCATTGTTTATTCATGGCGATACGCTTCGTTCAGACCCTGATACCGGGGAGTATAAAATTTTTCGCGTTTATCATAGGGTAAAGATTTTTAAATCCGACTTGCAGGGAAAGTGCGATTCGCTGGTTTATAAAACTGCTGATTCCGTAATGTCTTTTTTTTATGAACCCATTCTCTGGTCCGAAGAAAACCAACTCACAGCCGATTTTATTCAACTTTATACCGGCCAAAACAGGATTGATTCTATAAAATTTTATCAAAACAGTTTTATTATCTCACAACACGACACCCTGCATTATAACCAGATTAAAGGCAGGAATATGGTTGGCTATTTTAAAGATAATGAACTCGACCGTATATTTGTTAAAGGAAATGGCGAAACCATTTATTTCCCTGAAGATGAAGGTGAGATAATAGGAGTGAATAAAGCAACCAGCACCGATGTTAATATTTACCTTAAAGATAAAGAGATTAAAAAAATTTATTTTATTCTTGAGCCGGATGCCACTTTTTATCCACCAGGGCAACTTGCTGCATCGGAGCTGAAACTTAAAGGATTTCGCTGGCTTGATTATTACAGGCCAAAAACAAAAGAAGAGATATTTATTTGGGAGAGGCCACATACAGTGGCGGATGAGCCACAGAAGAAGAAAAAAGGTCGCAAAGGAAAATCCTAATATTCGTCTTCGTTAAAGAAGAAGTCATCTTTTGTTGGATAATCCGGCCAGATATCTTCTATACTTTCGAAAATCTCTTCGTTATCCTCAAGTTCCTGCAGGTTTTCGATCACTTCCATGGGAGCGCCCGACCGGATGGCATAGTCAATGAGCTCTTCTTTAGTGGCAGGCCAGGGAGCATCTTCAAGCTTTGAGGCCAGTTCAAGCGTCCAATACATAGTTTTTGAACCGTTTTAGTTTTATTTTTTTAAAGGGTGCAAATATAAAATATAAATTTTCACAATTACAAATTTGTTTTCCAGTTATTTTCTTTAATGTTAAAATCTTTTAAGATTTTCCTGGAAAGTACAAAAAAGTAATCGGACAGGCGGTTTAGATATACTGATACTGAGGAAATTGAACGGTTTCCCGGCTTAATTCGTAATGTGTTTCGTTCGGCTCTGCGGCATACGGTGCGGCATAGGTGAACATACGATTCAAGTGTTTGATTCCCAGGTATAATAAAACCATTTAAGGCAGGCAGTTCATCGGCTATGCAATCTATACGCTGCTCCAGGTATTTTATCGCTTGGGAATCTATCTTTCTTATTTTTAAATGATTATGCCCATCGGCAAGCAGTGAGCAGCAAATCATCAGTATATTCTGTATTTCAATAAAATCTTGATACAAAGTTTTGTCGGTGATCTGACTGCGTACGATACCTGTTACTGCAAGCAGTTCATCTATAGTTCCATATGCCTCTATGCGCTGGTGCGTTTTGCTTACGCGACTTCCGCCAAGCAGTGATGTGGTGCCTTTATCTCCCGTTCTTGTATATATCTTTAGCATGGCACCAGGTTTTTTTATGATATGTAAGTATTAACCCTGGAAAATTAGCAATGTGTTACTGGTAGATCTGATCTTCTTTGAGATATCCGTCCTGAATTACCGTTTCGCGGATATTGTCGGCATATACAACCTGAGGGGCAAGCAGGATGGCTGGTACCATTTTTTTGTTGTTGTTAATGCTGGTTATGTTGCCGAATTCAATCTTTTCGCCTGTTACAAGTTGGTAGGCAACCTCGGCTGTAACTCTGGAAATATCTTTGATCGGTTTATAAACCGTCATGGTTTGCATGCCGG
>CAZRNJ010000052.1:0-6333 GCA_964601385.1 uncultured Bacteroidales bacterium
TTCAGGACGGTTTCGATACCAAAAAAATCGAGAAGTTCCGATATATCTGGAATGATCTGTGCGGTATCAAACCGGTAACCCTCGCGCGCAAAGGTTGTAACACAACCACCAACGATGCTGTGTTGTTCAACAATAAGTACTCTGTTATTTTCTTTTGGATGGGTTTTAAGCCAGGCGATGGCTGTGCTTAAGCCGGTGATGCCGCCACCAATGATAATCAGATCATATTCTTTCATCTTATCGCTTAAAATTGGTAGTAAAGATATTTTTTTACGATGGACTGTTGTTATTTGATTGTTAAGTTTTTTTACACCCGATCAATCCTGTCAACGCAATACTGCTTGCGTCCGCAGTATTTACAAGGTGTGCCCATCCATATTGTGTCAAATTGTTGCATGATTTGTTCGACCAGTGTTGAGTCATTCGTCAGAATGCCATTTTCGAAATTATGCCTGGCATTGCTTTTTGCACCCATGCCTGCACCGGTCAGATTAGCGCTACCGGTATATGCCCATTTCCCGTCAATCACAATGATTTTAAAATGTACCCGTGGACAACATATACGCTCCATGCTTTTCCATAAAAGTGGAAAACGGTCAAATTCTTTTTTGAAGACAGAGCCCGGTTCTTTTGCATGGATTAAACGGATTTGTGCTTTTTTACGAATTAAATCATCAAGTACAGAAAGGAAAGGGATCATTTGTTTACCCTTCTCAACGTACATATCTTTGATATCTGCTGTGCCAATCCAGAGAAACCGGTTTGTATCCGGTACCAGCGTTTTTATTACTTTCTCGTAAATCTGGCGATCGGTGATAAATTCGGTCATGGCGTTTGCTGTGGTACTTTTTTGAGTTTCGAAATATCATAACCGCGTTTGCGGGCACGCTCAACAAGCATGGTGTATATCGAATCGTCCATTACGGCTGTTCGGCTTAATATCCACAGATAATCTGATGTGCTGCTGCCAATCAGGGCGTAACTGTAATTTTGATAGTCCAGTTCAAGGATATTGTAATCGGCATAAAAAAAGAGAAAAAACGAAACCTTCAGCTTGCCTGCTTGTTTATCCTTTGTTGGCTTTGCTTTTCCTTCGGCCGACTGTACTTTGCCTGATAATGAATATTTATATCCTTTATTCAGGACGTTGATTAATCCGTCTTTGCGAAGCGAATAGGTGGCAGTAACCCCAACGAGATCTTTTTCGAACCGGTGTGGAAAACGGGCTATCTCGTACCAGGTTCCAAGATAACGGTTGAGTTCAAAGTTTTTTATGGTTGCAGTATCAATAGTGTTCATAGATAGTTTTTTTGTGCATCTGTGAAGAATAACCAGAGAGAAAATTACAAAAGGGATCAGAAAATATTTCATGGTGTGGATAAATTAACAGGTAGTGTTTTACCATTAATCACCTGGTGGCTGTGTAAGGCAAAATGATGAATAAATGCGGCTATCTGTTTAGTTGTAACAGGCGCTTTGTATCCGGGAAATGCCTGTTGAAGCATCGCTGTGTCTACAGCTCCCAATGCGAGGCAATTAAACCGGATTTGAGGATATTCAGCCGCCAATGATTCGCTTAGTGATGCTATGGCCGCTTTAGCCGCACCGTACATCGTAAGGCCGGGGAACCGCGCACTGCCCTGATATCCCGACATACTGCCGATATTTACTACATGGCGTATTGTCCCTTTTGCTAATTGCGGCAGGAGGGAACGGATCAGCATCGCTGCACCAAAAAAGTTAACCCCGAATAGTTGCTGCTCTTCACTGATGGTGAAATCATCAAATGGTTTTTTTATTAGAAGCCCGGCATTGTTTATCAGGATATCCGTATGGCTACAGAGTCCGGTGATTTTTTTATGGAGCCCGGGATCAGTGATATCTGACGGAAGGATATCTATGTTGCATCCGGGAAATTCACTGGTGCATACCTCTTGTAGTTTTTTCAGCCGTCCGGCGTTGCGTGAAACAGCAATCACATGTGTTTCATGCTCGGCAGCAAATAATCGTGCGGTTTCATAACCGATACCTCCGGAAGCGCCTGTGATAATTACTTCAGTCATAATCCTGAATCAGTCCCCAAAGTATTCAACACTATTATTCTCGGTTTCCTGTACTTTAATGCAATGGAGATCAATGCCAAGTTCTTTGATGGGCTGCTGTAAGATATCCCATATAGCAATCGAAAGATTTTCAACACTCGTTATTTTGCCCTGCAGAAATGGAACATCAAGGTTAAGGTTTTTATGGTCTAATTTTTTTATGACATGTTCACGAATAATTTTACTCAATGTCTTAAGGTTAATCACAAAGCCCGTATCCGGATGAATATCCCCTTTTACTGTTACAAATAATTCATAATTATGTCCATGCCAGTTGACATTGCTGCATTCGCCAAATACCTCCTGGTTTTTTTCTTTGGTCCAATGATCATCCGACAGGCGGTGTGCTGCACAAAATGATTCTCTTCGTGTAATGTATAACATAATTGGTGATGTATAATGTTTTTTGTGTGGCTGATTTTTTACGGTTACAATGTACAGGACACAAGGAATGAGCTGCTTGGCATCCCTTCGCTAAATGAGTTTATGAAAAGTGTGGTGGACGCGATATCAAGAATAGCCAGTGAAATGCCAGGGAATACTGTTTGCAGCATTAGCAAAAATATACTTATGTCTTCATCTTTTTCAATGCTGAAAAGATTAAACAGAAATGTAGTAATCCTTCTTTCCATGTAATAATAATTCAGAAAATTGTAACCGGAATACCATTAATATATCCGTTAATTATTTTAGAAAGTAAATATATAGAAATAAGTTTAAAAGCGAAGAATGAATTGTTATTAAGTAGAAATTTATTGATAGATAATTAATTGTGCCCAAAAAATTATTTCAAGGGGATATTGTATTGGGTGAAAGTACAATTAGCGAATAGGAAAATATGTAACCGATAAAGTGGTTGCAGTTAATATCAACTTTTCGGGCTTGATACAAATAAAAAATTCGATAGTTCGGTTCATCTTTTGCTTTTTGCTGATTTTCTTGGGTTGAACGAAGAGAAAATCGGACAATAAAGTATTCCAATTAGTATTACCAGCTTCCGCTGGCACCACCGCCTCCGAACGATCCGCCGCCAAACCCACCAAACGAACCACCGCCAAAACTACCTCTGCCGGATGAGAAGCTGTTCCATCCGCTACCCCGTCCTACATTAGATAACATTCCTGCTGCAATCCACCAGGGAATGGAATGCCCGATGGTGCGGTTGCGCAGCCGGCTGACTCGGGAGAATAGCCCGATAATAAAAAAAATGATGAAGAATACCAGAATTACAATGGCAACCGGAGGAGCTTGTTCTGTTGTGCCGGATGCATATTCCTGTGGAGTAAATTTTTTTGACGCCAACGACATGATCACTGTGGTAGCTGCCGATATGGCTTCGCTGTTCATGCCTTGTTTGAAACGTGGGATCATCTCATTCTCAATGATACGCTTGCAAACAATATCCGGTAAAATATCCTCCATGCCATACCCTGTAGCAATAAATACTTTTCCTTCTTCATTTCCAATCCGTGGTTTAATCAGTATCAGTACACCGTTGTCCTTGCTTTTCTGCCCGATCTGCCATTTCTGTGCCAGCCGGATCGCGTAGTCACTGACATCATAACCGTCGAGCGTTTTCACGGTTGCAACGGCTATTTGTGTGCCGGTTTGATTGGCGAAGTTCACCAGTTGTGTTTCAATTGCCGCTGCATCTTGTATAGAGATGAAGCCGGCAAAATCATTCACCAGGCGGGGAGGCGCCGGCCGTTCAGGCAGGTTTTGCGAATATACGATAGTACAAATGAACAGAAGGGTAAGCGTCAGTTTTTTCATTCTTTACCAAATGAAATGTTATTGTCAAGTTCGTTTTTATCATCTGGCTGCACAGGAAAATACTGCTTCAGATGGTCCCCGGCCATTAATATTCCGTTTACCAATCCTTCGGTAATCCGTTGTTGTTTGAAATCAGCTTCCATCCGGGTTTTTATGCAGTCCCAGAAACCTTCGGGAACAGTAGCATTGATGCCGGCATCGCCAAGGATAGCAAATTTGTGATCGTTCATGGCCAAATAAAATAATACGCCATTGCGTTGTTTTGTTTTTTGCATTCCCAACATGGCAAATACCACAGCAGAGCGATCAAGAACATCACCCTTACAGGATGGCTCGATATGCACACGGATTTCACCGGACGTGTTTTCTTCTGCCCGCCGTATGCTGTCGGCAATCAGCGCTTTTTGTTCTTTGCTGAAGAAATGGGATGCAGGCATAAAATCAGAATTTTACTTGTGGCGGCTTTTCTGCCCCTTCCTGTGCTTCAAAATATCCCTTTTTTTCAAAACCGAAGATGCCGGCAAACAGGTTCGAGGGGAAACGGCGAAGGTAGGTGTTATAGGTTCTCACCGCTTCGTTAAATGTCCGTCGCTCGGTAGCTATACGGTTTTCTGAGCCCTCAAGTTGTGCTTGCAGATCCATGAAGTTGGCATTGGCTTTCAGTTCGGGGTATTTTTCTACTACCACCATCAGCCGCGATAAGGCAGAACTCAGGCCTTCCTGTGCCTGCTGAAACTGTTGCAGTGATTCAGACGTCAGATTGTTCGGGTTGATATTCACAGCCGTGGCTTTGGCTCTTGCCTCGATCACCTGTGTTAACGTTTCTTTTTCAAAATTGGCATATCCTTTTACCGTCTCTACAAGATTGGGTATCAGGTCGGCGCGACGTTGGTAGACATTTTCTACCTGACTCCATTTTTCCGATACTAATTCTTCCTGCTTTACCAGATTGTTATAGGTATTGCATCCCATGAAGAATAACAATACCAAAACAACAATTACTATTATCCATCCTTTTTTCATTTGATAATAATTTTTAAATGTTTATAAATCAATACTTTAAATTTCTGATCTTTCTTTTTTTATTTCCGTGTATGGACAAAGCTACAAATAATATGCTTGTCTTCTATCCAAAATGAAATAACGCTTACATCCTAACGTTTATTTACCTTATTTATTTTGTCTCTGTTATCCGGATTTTTCTATTGGTAAATCATTTCGCTGCAAACCGGGTTTAACGATGAGGACATCCCGCCCAGCAACAAGGTCGTCGCTTTCCTTTACGTAGTTCATCGAACAACCTTTCAATCCGCCGGCTTCTGGTTTGTAGTTGCCTGGCATTTTCAATCCAGCAAATCCATTCGTTGCGAGCGAGGGGTATAATATCCTCCCATATCTCCAACACACCAGATGATGAAAGTATAGCATTTTGTAAGTCCTCTGGCACAGAATGTACTACACCGGAGGCAATGGATTTTTTAGCCATTTTTTTTAGTTTAATTAACACGAAAGATAAATATATTTTTATTGATGTAATTTGAACAGTAACTATAAGTACTAATTATAATACATTTTACGTTTTATGTATTAATACAAATAAATTGGTAAAAGATAAAAGGTGAGCCATATTATTTGATTTAGTTGGATTTGAACTAAATATTTATCTGTTTATGAAGTTTGTTTATTTGTGAGAATTAAATTTCAGGAGCGTAGCAAATTGATCCCGATAGCAGAGCATATCGGGATCAATGAGTTTAATAATAATATGATGTTTGCGTTGATAAAAAGAATTTTTATTATTGATACCCCGTCAGCTCTGCTGCGAGGTAGTTCATTACTATTATTTTTCCTAATAATAAATATTGGTTGTATGAATTCACAAAAGGATACCGGCAACATTCCGGTAATTAATAAGACCACTGAAGAGTGGAAACAACTGCTTACACCTCTTCAGTTTCATGTTACGCGCGAGGGTGGTACCGAGTGTGCGTTTACCGGCGAATATGATACGGTATACAGTGATGGTATATTTTATTGTGTCTGTTGCGATGCCCGGTTATTCGATAGCCAAACAAAATTTAGGTCAGGCACGGGATGGCCAAGTTTTTATGAGCCGGCCGATTCGGCAGGTGTTGTACTGTTGCAGGATACCAGCCATGGTATGATTCGCACCGAAGTGCGCTGCCGGCAATGTAATGCTCATCTGGGACATGTGTTCCCCGACGGACCAAAACCTACAGGTATGCGTTATTGCATCAACAGCGCTGCGCTGAAGTTTAAAGCAAGGGAATAATCCCCCCTGCCCCCCTTTTTCAAAGGGGGAGGTAGGGAATTGCATTTTTCAAAGTAGGCCTGGAGTTTGACAAATTCCAAGTCATCCTCCTTTTTTTAAAGGGGGATTGGAGTTTGGCTAATTATAAGTCATCCCCCTTTGAAAAAGGGGGGCAGGGGGGATTAC
>CAZRNJ010000052.1:6433-11502 GCA_964601385.1 uncultured Bacteroidales bacterium
AGTTTGGCTAATTATAAGTCATCCCCCTTTGAAAAAGGGGGGCAGGGGGGATTACATTTTTCAAAGGGGGCAGGGGGGATTTAACCTGTCTAACTCAAATCTAATCTTTCGTTATCAGGATCAATATTTCCATTTTGTATTATCCAGGTTTGAATTGTTGCAACTACATCATCAATCCTGTATTTGATATCTGCTTCTGTAAAACGAAGCACAGAATAACCTATGCTATGGATATAATTGTTTTTGGCCAAATCACGCTCACTGCAAATAGTATGGTATTTACCATCAATTTCGATAATCAGTTTTAATTTTCTGCATACAAAATCCATTATGTAGTTGTCCATGGGGTGCTGCCTCAAAAAGGAAAATCCCATCATCTTTTTTGCCTTCAATGCACGCGACCAGAGCTTGATTTCTCCCGGAGTACTGTTATTACGCAGGTTTCGTGCGTATTGTTTTAAGGTTTTATTATATTGCATAAGTAGCTTCTTAATACTGTTTTACAAATATAATAATCCATTCTGACTGAAGCCAGGTTATATAACCATTGCATGTATGCATAGGTTATAAATTATAATTGTGAATCACTTTGTTTGCTGACCGGGTAAATGGGAGATAGTTTTTTGAGGCCGTGGGAATCCCCCCTGCCCCCTTTTTTTAAAGGGGGAGGAAGAGGATTGCATTTTTCAAAGTAAAACTGGAGTTTGGCAAATTTCAAGTCGTCTTTCTTTTTCAAGTGAGGCCTGATGTTTGATGATTTCAAGCCATCCCCCTTTGAAAAAAGGGGAGATGGGGGATTACATTTTTAAGGCCGTCAATCATTGGCTTATCCCATTTGGAATTATAATCTAGTCCATATACAGTGGACTATTACATTTGTACAGTCGGTATTACATCCGGGTTAAAAAGATTTTTATGTACAGCAGCAGTTTAACCGGTATGAGCTTACAATGCTGTATGATATTCTTGCAGCGATTTTACTCCTCCGCAATCTTTAGCCGAGCGAAAGGCCGCAATACCTTTGGCTGTAGCCATTGCTGCCGCAAGGGTGGTGAAGTAGGGGACTTTATATTTTATGGCTGCCTTGCGGATATATGAATCGTCATGCTGACTTTTTTTGCCGATTGGCGTATTGACAATAAGCTGTATCTCTTTATTCATGATACCATCGAGGATATTCGGTCTTCCTTCATGCATTTTGTTGATTAGTTGAGCCGGTATCTGATTCTTTGTGAGGAAACGGTATGTGCCTTCGGTGGCCTTGATTTTAAAGCCGGTCGTGATAAATTCCCTTGCTACGTTAAGCACCGCGGGCTTATCTTGTGGTGATACACTGATTAGTACTGTGCCTGATATGGGCAGTACTGATTGCGTTGCTTCCTGTGCTTTATAGAAAGCCATTCCGAAATTGTCGGATATGCCCAGCACCTCACCTGTTGATCGCATTTCAGGCCCGAGCAGCGGATCAACTTCCGGGAACATGTTGAAGGGCAGCACGGCTTCTTTAACACCAAAATGAGGAATTGGTTTATGCGTCAGGTTCAGGTTCGAAAGCTTCTGTTGGCCGGTCATCAGACGGGTGGCAATGCGTGCCATGGAGATGTTGCAAACCTTCGACACCAGCGGTACTGTGCGTGATGCGCGCGGATTGGCTTCGAGCACGTATACCTTATCTTCGGAAATAGCGTATTGCATGTTCATCAGTCCTACAACCTTCAGCTCCCGTGCAATCCTTTTTGTATACTCATTAATGGTTTGAATATGTTTTGGCTCTATGCTCACTGGCGGAAGCACGCAGGCCGAATCACCCGAATGGATACCCGCGTACTCTATATGTTCCATTATGGCAGGCACAAAGGCATCGGTGCCGTCGGCAATAGCGTCGGCCTCTGCTTCAATAGCATTCGAAAGAAATTTGTCAATGAGTATAGGTCTTTCCGGTGTTACATCTACGGCCTCGGTGACATAGCGTTTGAGCATTTCTTCGTCGTGTACCACTTCCATGCCTCTTCCGCCCAACACATACGATGGCCGGACCATCAGCGGGTAACCGATCTTTTGAGCGATAGACACGGCCTCTTTAAGATTTACAGCCATGCCTGATTCGGGCATCGGAATATTCATTTTATCCATCATCTTGCGGAAACGGTCGCGGTCTTCTGCCAGATCAATCACATCAACCGTTGTGCCCAGTACTTTTACACCCTGGCTGACTAACTGTCCTGCAATATTGAGTGGCGTTTGTCCGCCGAACTGAACGATTACTCCCTCTGGTTTTTCTTTTTCATAGATGCTCAAAACATCTTCTACGGTCAATGGTTCGAAATACAGTTTGTCTGATGTGTCATAATCGGTTGACACAGTTTCGGGATTACAATTTACGATAATGGTTTCATATCCCATGTCCCGCAGAGCCAGAGCGGCATGCACGCAGCAATAATCAAACTCAATACCCTGGCCAATACGGTTAGGTCCGCCGCCCAGTATCATGATTTTTTTCCGGCTGCTTGCCGTTGTTTTATCCAGACCGTTATAAGTCGAGTAGTAATATGCTGCGTTTTCAACACCGCTTACCGCAATGGAATCCCATGCTTCTCCGAGTCCGGCTTTGAGCCGCTGGTTCCTGATTTTTTCTTCATCCGATTCAATCAACTTGGCAATGTATTTATCAGCAAATCCGTCTTTTTTCGCCTCAATCAGGAGTTCATCCGGGAGTTTTTTTCCTTTATATTTTAAAATTTGTTCTTCCCTCTCAACCAGTTCTTTCATCTGCTGGATAAAGTAGGGTTTGATATGTGTGATGGTATATAACTCATCTATATCTGCTCCTTTGCGTAATGCCTCATACATGATAAACTGCCGTTCGCTCGATGGTTCGCGAAGCAGATCAATGAGTTCCTTTAGTGTTCGTTGATTGAAATCTTTTACAAAGCCAAGACTATACCGGCCGGTTTCAAGTGAGCGTATCGCTTTTTGGTAGGCCTCTTTATAGTTTTTGCCAATACTCATCACTTCGCCCACGGCGCGCATTTGTGTGCCGAGTTTATCTTGTGCGCCCTTGAATTTTTCGAATGCCCATCGTGCAAATTTGATCACAATATAATCACCGGAGGGTGTGTATTTTTCGAGTGAACCATCGCGCCAGTAGGGTATTTCGTCTAATGTCATTCCGGCTGCGAGCATGGATGATATCAGAGCAATGGGAAATCCGATTGCCTTGCTCGCCAGCGCTGAGGAACGTGAAGTACGCGGGTTGATCTCGATCACCACTACGCGGCCGGTCTTCGGGTCGTGGGCAAACTGAACATTAGTGCCGCCAATGACCTGTATGGCCTCAACAATGTCGTATGAATATTTTTGCAGCCGTTGTTGCAACTCCTCACTGATGGTGAGCATTGGTGCGGCGCAAAACGAGTCGCCGGTATGTACGCCCATAGCGTCAATGTTCTCAATGAAGCAAACTGTTATCATCTGGTTTTTTGCATCGCGCACGACTTCCAGTTCCAGCTCTTCCCATCCTAATACCGATTCTTCAACCAGTATCTGTCCGACAATACTTGCCGATATGCCGCGGCTGGCAATGATGCGCAACTCCTCAAGGTTATATACTAGTCCGCCACCCGTGCCGCCCATGGTATAAGCCGGACGTATCACTACCGGGAAGCCAAGTTCCTGGGCAATGGTCTCTGCCTCTTCAACCGAAAAGGCCGGCTTGCTGCGAGGCATCTCAATGCCCAGTTTGTTCATGGTTTCTTTAAAGGCAATGCGGTCTTCACCCCGTTCTATGGCGTCAACCTGTACTCCTATCACTTTTACTTTGTATTTGTCGAGGATACCTTTGCGGTGCAGTTCTGCGCACAGGTTCAAGCCCGATTGCCCGCCCAGGTTCGGCAGTAACGCGTCAGGACGTTCTTGGGCTATGATTTGCTCCAGTCGGAGTACATTGAGTGGTTCTATATACGTTACATCTGCTATTTCCGGATCGGTTATGATTGTGGCAGGATTTGAATTGATCAGCACTATCTTATAACCTAGCTTACGCAATGCTTTACAGGCCTGCGTGCCTGAATAATCAAACTCACAGGCCTGGCCGATAATAATCGGGCCTGAACCAATTATCAGTACCTTGTCAATATCCGTATGTTTTGGCATATTGTAAAAATATTAAAGGGTGAATAATTATTTTATTTGCACCGGTAAAACTGGTTTGCCTGACAAATTTCTCCGGGCGTTCAATATTACAAACTTCGGCTTAGATATTTTTCGTTCTTCTGATTTTTGCTTAAAAAAAACAGGTATATGTTAATAATTTTTTACTGAATTGAGTTATTTTGTGTTGCTTTCGGATTGTATTATGGATTATAAATCTGTTTTATCGGTTGTCAGTTCGCGGGCTTTGGTTGACAAGGTCGTGAAGGATGTCGGGAATAATCATCAGCGGCTCAATCAGGTGCTGGCATTGGCTTTGGCGGATAATCGCCAGCTTGCGATGCGTGCTGCCTGGGTTGTTGGTTTAGCCGCCGAGAAAAATCCGCAACTGATGAAAGAATCAGTTGGTAAAATGGTGAACCATCTCAAGAAATGCAGACATACCAGTGTTATTCGTTTATTCATGCGTGTTTTTATGCTGTACCCCGAATTGTTGAATGCAAACCAGAGGGGAATACTAATCAGTAAGGCATTCGATTATATCAATGATCCGGGAATGACCATTGGTATTAAATTCTATTCCATTGAATTTCTTCTTGACCAAATCAGCGCTTATCCCGACCTGAAGCACGAGCTGAAGGTGTCGCTTGAACATCAGGCCGAATATGGTACTGTGGCATACCGCAAGCGGTGTATGAAGGTAATTGAGTTGCTTTGAGCACCAGAATTCGGGAACCTCATATCTTATATGAACAACAAAAGCCATAATATTCCGTGTCTTTTGTTGAGTTGTAGCGCAGTAGTTTTATCCGAGATTTTGCAGTTCAAAAACTGCAAACAGCTTAAACGGTTTTTCCGATTGAGCGTACCCGGTAACCTTTTGCTCGCTGTAGCTATGCAATAGCGAAAGCGATGCTTTG
>CAZRNJ010000053.1:0-11491 GCA_964601385.1 uncultured Bacteroidales bacterium
ATGCTATACTGTATTGTTCTGTTGTCGAAATAAGATCGAAATACAGTCAGATGTTTTACAAAATTTGAGAAGATCAATACTTTATGGTTTTCGCACAATAGTTTGTCTATGCATTCAACTACTTCGTTAAATTTGCCCGATTCGCACTCCATTGTACGGTCGGCCATGCATGGGTGGTTGGCTATTTGCCGGAGCCGCATCAACCCGTTAAGGATCACAAAGCGCGCCTTATCTTTTCCTTCTTCTTCTAGCTTGCGGATAATATAATTGCGGATGGCTGATTTTTCGGCATCATAAATCCGTTGTTGCTCATTGGTCATTTCGCAGTAATAAGTTTTAATTGTTAGCGGAGGCAGATCGCCCGCAACCTGTTGTTTAGTTCGCCGCAGAAGATATGGGCTGATCAACTGGTTTAACTTATTCATCTTATTCTGGTCTTTATGCTTCTCAACTGGCACAACAAAGTGATCCTTGAAAAAATGCAGTGTCCCCAGTAATCCGGGATTGAGAAACGACATTTGCGACCAAAGGTCTATAAGTGAATTTTCAATAGGTGTGCCTGTAAGCACTAACCGGTGTTTGCTATTTAGCTCTTGTATGGTATTAAAGATTTTTGAGTCGGGATTTTTTATGGCCTGGCTTTCATCAAGAATAATGTAATAGAACGGAAAGGTCTTTAATATTTCATAATCATTGCGTATCACTCCGTAGGTCGTCAGAATAATGTCATAATCGGCAAAATGATGTACTGTAGTTGATCTGTTGATGCCGGTGTGTTTGTATGCTTTTAATTGGGGTGTGAATTTTGCAATCTCTTTCTCCCAGTTATGGACCAGCGATAGTGGCATAACTATCAGAGATGTGTGTGCAGGGCGGCTCAGGGGTTGAGCATCGAAAAGAGTCAGTTGTATATTTGGCAAGACAGGCGCAGAAGGTGACTCGTTTCTGATAGATTGCAGCAGGGTTAGTACTTGCAGTGTTTTGCCCAATCCCATATCATCAGCCAGGCATCCGCCAAGCGATTGTTTGCGCAGGTGCTGGAACCAGCTGTATCCGTCAATCTGATAGGGCCGCAGTGTTGCTGATATGCCTTCCGGCGTTTTTAATGGTTTAACCGGAATCTCGCCGGTTAACTTATTGTATTGCTCCAGCCCGGGCACCGGGATCTTTTCTTTCAGCAGGGTGAAATGGTGTTTCTTTAAAAATAGTTTGCGGTCATCATTTTGTGAAAACCGCATAATATCGGCATACCGGGTGAACCATTCTTCGGGAATAATAGCGATCTCTTCGTT
Source organism: uncultured Bacteroidales bacterium (assembly GCA_964601385.1). Classification (GTDB taxonomy): domain Bacteria; phylum Bacteroidota; class Bacteroidia; order Bacteroidales; family JBBRXJ01; genus CAZRNJ01. Next base: position 1,293 of record CAZRNJ010000053.1, read on the forward strand.
GGGAAGTTTATATTCGCGCCGGCCCGACAGAATATGATTCCGTAGTTTAAGAAATGGAATGGTATATTCGCCAAATGACACTGTACCATATATGTCAAACCAGTCCTGCCGGTTGTTGACATCAATATGAAGCGAGATCTTTCCGGTGAAATATTTGATATCCGATTGTGGCTGAACAATAGTGAAAAGGTTTTCTTTCAGTAGTGCTTCGTTCCGGTTTATCCAATTGAGTAATTCGTAATAGGGCAGTGGATGAAATGATGACTGGCCTTTATTCTCATTACTGTTTATGGATATATGATAGTGCGAACCATTGCCCCTAACTAATCCGATAGATTCCAGAAATTGCTTTTTTTGTTCTTCAAAGCCGGTGTTGCGGTATATCTTAATAAACGAATAGCTGTTGTGGTTTGATTGCAATATCACTGCATGCTGCGATTTTTCGTGCGACAGGAATGTTTTTCCATTATAGCAGAAGGAAAGAATCAGTGATGGATGCTCCCAGTTGTTGTCAATGGTTAGTACCGGCTCACATTCCGGATTGTCTTCGCGTATATCAAACCCGGTGGCTTTTACTGTATAATAATGGATACTCTTTAAAACAAATGTTTCCAGATATTTTTGCATGCTTTGACCCGGTATAGTGATGTGTGGCTTGGTGAAAAACGGAATAAATTTCATGCTGTCTATCTCTTCCCTGAACGAATAAACCTTGTGGTCAGCATATAGCCAGCATGGCTTGCTCGTTAGCACAATCACCCTTTTGTTGGTGAGTGTGATTTCTTCATTGTTTTGCTGAATGGAAAGATGATAACGGATGTCGTCGTTGTTCCGTAAAAAATTAAAAGTCACTTCAGCCGGATTCTGAAATATCTTTATTGGTCTGTCTTGTATATGGTCTTTTCTGCGGCCTTTAAGATATAATCCTATGTTGTGTCTGGCCAACATTTGTAAACACTGCACCAAACGACGCTCAATATGCGGCCGTATTAATAACTTAAATTTTTCGGGTGGATACAGTTTGTAAAAATCTTGGTGTTTTTTTTGTTCTTTACTGAAGGTTTTTATGATGTGGTCCTCGGTATATTCTTCGGCCAATCGAATAAGGTACATCTCTTCATCCGTGACAGCAAATTGATAATCAGATATAGTTAAAGCATTCACCCTGCGGTATGTTAGTGTAAATTCGTTTTGTTCACTAAGTTCAATAACGTACGGCTCAACCAATACTCCCAAAGGTGAATGTTCAGTAATAGCAAAGACAAGTTTTTGTCTTACTTTATTTAATACAGTTGTTTCCAAAAAATAATTAACCTAAGCAATCAACGAAAATATCAATAATCCGTTAATTTCCGAAGAATTATTTATTTAGTTTATTAACAGATTTAATTATTTATATAAATAATTCATTATCAATAATAAACAATTTATTAAACGTAATACATAGTATCCTATTAACCTGGTACTCCGGTTAGAGATTTTAATATTATAAATATAGTATCTTTGTGTTCCTTAAAGTGTTTAATGCAGGGGAAGCTACGACATATCAGTGGTATGCGTGTACTGATTATCGGTGACTCGATGATAGATTCGTATATCTGGGGTAGAGTAGAGAGAATTTCACCCGAGGCGCCGGTTCCTGTGGTAAGCATTATCAAAAGGGAGCACAGGCCAGGCGGCGCAGCTAATGTTGCTTTAAATGTCAAAGCCCTTGGCGCTATTCCGTTTTTATGTACTGTTGCAGGCGATGATTATCATGGGGAGATATTTGCCGGTTTACTTAAAAATCAGGGTATTTCAAGTAAAGGACTGATGATTGAGCCGGGCCGGATAACAACTGTTAAAACACGTGTTATCAGTGCTAATCATCACCTTTTACGGATTGATGATGAGCAAACCACCGCAGTGAACAGTAGTACTACAAAAAGGATGTTGACGTATTGCTTGTCGTTGATTACTAAGAAACAGACAGATGTTATCATTTTTGAAGATTATAATAAGGGTGTAATCACACCAGGTATGATTAATAGTATTATTACCGCCGCCCGTAAAAACAGGATTCCGGTTACGGTTGATCCCAAGAAACAGAATTTTTTTGCCTACCGGGGCGCAACCATGTTTAAACCCAATTTCAGGGAATTTACAGAGGGCCTGAAACAGGATATAGATAAACACGATGTTAAAAAGATGGCTGCATTGGCAACCGGTTTTCTTAAAAAGCAGAGCATATCGGTGTTACTTCTGACGCTTGCCGATGCCGGAATATTTATTAGTGACGGAACAAAGCATTATCAAATAAAAGCATCTGACAAACTGGATATTGCCGATGTTTCCGGTGCAGGCGATACCGTGATTGCTGTTGGCTCATTGTTGCTTGCCGCAGGTGTGCCCTTGCAGGATATCGCATTTATTGCTAATTTAGCCGGCGGTTTGGTTTGTGAGAAGCCGGGAGTGGTACCCGTTACAAGGGAACAACTGGCTGAAGCGCTTGTAATGGTTAATCACAAACTTTAATATATCGGGGTGTAGCGCAGTTGGCTAGCGCACTACGTTCGGGACGTAGGGGTCGGAAGTTCGAGTCTTCTCACCCCGACTAAAACCAGGGTAATAATGATTGTACAAATGGAACAGTCCATTTACAGTAGAAGATAATATTTGTGCAACCTGTATATTGCGCTAGAAATGTAGGTTTTATAGTATATAAGGAATTTCTATTGCAAAATCGCGAATTAATGCATAATCTCCAGCCGGCGCGCATCAAAATTTAAAAAGATAAACAGCAGGATAGTAAAAGCCCATAGTGAGGATCCGCCATAGCTGAAGAAGGGTAACGGGATACCGATAACGGGAAAGATGCCGATGGTCATCCCTATATTAATGGATACATGAAAAAATAAAACAGACGTAACACCATATCCGTAGATACGGGCAAACATTGATCGCTGACGTTCGGCCATAATAATAAGACGTATGGCCAGCCAGGTATATAAAGCCACAATTAGCAGAGAGCCCAAAAAGCCCCACTCTTCTCCCACGGTGCAGAAAATAAAGTCGGTGGTTTGTTCAGGTACAAAGTTGTATTTTGTTTGTGTGCCCTGGAGATAGCCCTTGCCTGTAAATCCGCCGGATCCGATGGCAATCATTGACTGGTTTACATTATAACCCACGCCTTTGGCGTCGGACTCGAGTCCGAGTAGTATATTTATACGTTGCTGCTGGTGCGGTTTCAGAAGTTTATCAAATGCATAATTCACCGACCGGCTGAACCCCAGTGTTGCTGCAAGCAGGAACAACGAGAAGAAAACGTACCTGATTTTAAAAACCAGGGAGAGTATACCTGCTGTTGTTGCACTAAGCACTGTTGTCGCGAGAAGGATAATAGCCATGGAATAGTTTAAATGGAACAGATAATTCACTGTAGACAGCAGAAGGGTGAATGCAGTGAACATGATCACAGCATAAATGATATATCGTGGTGTAGGATTGCTGAACCCGAAAAAGGCCAGCGAAAGGATCACCAGCAGAACGATGATGGTCGCTGCCGAAAAAAACATACTGATAATGAACAGAACAGGCAGCAATAAAAAAATGGCAAAGATCCATCGTGGCAGGCCTTCTCTGTAAAGCATGAAAGCAAAAGAGGCAAATACCAGAGTTGATCCCATGTCGGGTTGCAGGGCGATGAGCCCCATAGGTACTGTGAGAATAATCCCTATAAGCAGAGCAGAGCGCAGGTTGAGGAGCTGAAAATTATATGAACTCATTAACCGCGCCAAAGCCAGTGCTGTTGCAAATTTGGCAAATTCGGCCGGCTGGATATTAAAACCGCCTAACGAGAACCATGCACGTGCGCCATGGATCTCGGTGCCTAAAACCAGTACCGCTGCAAGGATGAGTACAAAAAAGATATAAATAGGGTATGCGAAATATTCATAAAACCGGAAATCAATTAAAAAGATGATCCATCCGGTAACGATGGCAGCGGCTATCCAGATTAGTTGTTTACCATAACGTTGTGAGAGATCAAAAATACTGCTGTGTTCTTCGTTGTATACTGCAGCATAAATATTCAGCCAGCCTAGTACTACAAGGGCAAGATAGATAAATAGAGCAGGTTTGTCTACCGTATTGAACACGTTAATTGATCGTTGTATTCTCATCTTTTTTCTTTTCGAAACGGATTACGTAATCTTCAAGCCACTGTCTTTTGGTTTTACCCTGTAGATATTGTTCGATCATTAAACTGGCGATGGGCGCTGCCCAACTGGCGCCAAAGCCGGCATTCTCTACATAAACTGCCATTGCAATTACAGGATTATCTTTAGGCGCAAAACAGATAAAAATGGAATGATCGTCGCCATGCGGATTTTCAGCCGTCCCTGTTTTTCCGCAAACGATCACACTGTCGAGTCGGGCTATTCGCGCAGTGCTTCCGGAGTTGGGAGCCCCGTTTACCGCCAGTTCCATGCCTTCAATGATGACCTGGAAATTTTCCGGATCTATCCGGCTTTTCTTTTTTGTCCATGAAAATGTGCTGTCTGTTATTCCCCTGACTTTTTTAACGATATGCGGTGTGATATAATAACCACGGTTGGCGAGTGATGCTGTGAAGTTGGCCATCTGCAGGGGGGTAATTCCCAATTCGCCTTGCCCTATGCCAAGAGAAATAACTGTGAGCGCCGACCACTCCGTTTTTCCGTAATAGCGGTTATAATAATTTACCGTTGGGATATAACCATTCAGTTCATTTGCAAGGTCGCTGCCGAGTGAATTGCCAAAACCAAACGATACAACATAATCGCGCCAATGGGTATACACATCCTGAATGGTTTGATTTTTTAATGGAGTGAGGATACGGCGGAAAACATTGCAATAATAGGCATTACATGAGCACTGAATCGAACCGGGCAAATTGAGCGGTGTAGGGTGATCGTGGCAGCTGACAAATATTGGGCCGGCTTTATAACCATAATAACAGGTATATTTTGTGTGTCGGTTGATGAGATTATCTTGCAGGGCCACAAGGGCATTCATTATTTTAAAGGTTGATCCGGGCGGATACTTAGCCATGGTGGCCCGGTTAAATAGTGGTTTGGCTGTATCGTTTTTTAATACCGCATAATTGGATGCACGCTGCCTGCCTACCAGTAACGCCGGATGATAAGTAGGACTGGATACTAATGCAAGGATTTCTCCGGTTGAGGGTTCTATGGCTACGATGCTGCCGCTTTTGTTTTGCATCAGTTTTTCGCCATAGGCCTGAAGGGTGGAATCAATCGTCAGATAAATGTCTTTGCCAACAACTGCCGGCTTGTCGTACCATCCGTTCATGTACGATCCTTTGATGCGGTTATGAACATCCACAAGATAGATTTTTACACCTTTTACTCCGCGTAACTGATCTTCATAGGTTTTTTCAACTCCACTCTTCCCGATGTAATCCCCCATTTTATAATATTGATTCTCTTTTACCTGTTTCTCATCTACCTCGCCAACATATCCCAGTATATGGGCTGCAAGTGGTGTTGTATATTCACGAAGGGTACGGGTCTGTACATAAAAGCCCTGATACTTGAACATTTTTTCTTGTAAAAAAGCATATTGCTCGGCAGTGATTTGTTTTACAACGATAGATGGTTTATATCGGGAATAATGGCTGGCAGTTCGCAAGCCCTCAAGCAGTTTGTTTTTTGAAATGTCAAGGTATTGACACAACTCGGCAGTATCGAAAGGTTTAACCTGTATCGGTGTGACCATCAGGTCATAAGCTGCTTTATTGGCTACCAGTATACGGTTGTTCCGGTCGTAGATTAATCCGCGCGCCGGATATTGGATACGGTGCTGTAATGCGTTGCTTGAGGCCGAAAGTTTATAAGAGGTGTCTATCACCTGTAGATAGAAAAGACGAGCAATCAGGATGAAAGCTGACAGCAGGATAAGCCCGCCAATAAGGTATTTCCTGTCTGAATACTGAATCATTTTTTAGCAAATAGGTACTGGCTTAATACGATTACAAGCAGCGTAAACAGGGTGCTTAGCAGGACACGAAGTAAAGTGCTGAAGAAGCTGGAGAACGTGAAGGCCTCGGCGTAAAAAAGTATCAGGTGGTGTACAAACACCAGAATGGTGATATACCGGATAAACCACTGAAATCCGAAAAATGCTATGGTTGGCCGGCTGCCTGCCTCATAACCGTCGCGTGGTGAAATGATCCTCAGAATATTCGGACGTAAAAAGGCCAATAATACTGTGGCTGTGGTGTGCATGCCGATGGTATGAGAAAAGATATCTATAGTGATTCCGGTAATAAATCCGAGAACCAGTAAGAACCAGCCGGGAATATCCAATGGTAATAAAAGGATAAACAGCAAATAAGGATAAGGATTGATAAAACCACTAAACTGGATGTTATTAAATAAATAAATCTGCAGAAGGATCAGCAGTATAAACCGGAATAATGATATATAAAACTCTTTAATCATGCGGTTCGGGGATATTTTCTAATTGTTGTTTCTCCTGTGCCAGAATATTTTCAATAATATAAACGTATGAGAGGTTTCTGAAATCGGTGGATAGTTTTACATGGATGGTATAGAAGTTTCCTTCATCTGCATCATAGTCGCTGATTACGCCGATATAGATATTTTCAGGAAAGATAACCGAATAGCCGCTGGTAACAATTGTGTCTCCTTTGGCGACCGGCGCATGATAGGGGATTTCGTTCAGGATGGCTTCAGCGGTGCCGGTGCCTGTCCAGCTCAGAGATCCGAAGAAATTATTCTTTTTAATTTTTGCACTGATTTTCAGTCGTGTGTTTAGTACTGAAATAACTGTGGCATAATGTGGAGATACATAATGCACTACGCCTGCAATTCCGTTTGCCGTAGCGACTCCCATCTCTGGCCGTATACCATCTGCCGAGCCCTTATCAATAGTAATATAATTGTATTGTTTGTTTACCGAGTTATTTACTACCCGTGCAGGGATATATCTGTACTGTTTTTTTCTGATGGTGTCTTCGATTATCCGTGTTGTATCGGCTCGCAGAAGGGTGAGCCGGGCAATGGTATTTCTGAGTTCAACATTTTCGATGTTTAACCGGTTGTTGATTTTTTTGAGCGAAAGATAATCTTTGAAGGCGATAACCCGTGTTGAGATATATCCATTGACAGCATGGCTGAACCGTATATATCCGGCGCGATGATAGATGTTATGCTGGATGAGTAGTTCGATGGATACGATCTCCAGCAAAAGGAACAGAATTATGAATCCGTGGCGGAAAATGAAGTGGATCAGGTTTTTCATGCAGCATTACTGTTTTTCCGCTTTTCTGCAGGCATAAGACGGTTACCTGAGCAGGAAGTTAAAATCGTTCAGATGCTTGAGGGCAATTCCTGATCCGCGCGCTACAGCATGCAGCGGATCTTCGGCAATGTAAACAGGGATATTGATTTTATCCATCAGCCGTTTGTCGAAGCCACGTAGTAAAGCGCCGCCTCCGGCCAGATAAATTCCTTTCTGTACGATATCTGTGTAAAGTTCGGGTGGTGTTTGTTCGAGTACCCTCATCAGTTCGGCTTCTATTTTAGCGATGGATTTATCCAGGCAATGAGCAATTTCTGGATACGACACCGGTATTTCGATAGGCAGCCCCGTGAGCACATTGGGCCCGCGCACAATATAGTCGGGTGGCCCGTCTTCAAGATCGGGCAACGCTGATCCGGCACAAATTTTTATATCTTCGGCTGTTCGTTCGCCGATTTTCAGGTTATGTTGGTGGCGCATATAGTTTTGAATATCGGTGGTAAATACATCACCGGCAATGCGGACAGAGCGGAAGCAAACGATACCGCCGAGGGCAATGACGGCGATTTCGGTAGTTCCGCCTCCGATATCCACTACCATACTTCCCTGGGGAGCAAGAACATCAATGCCAATACCTAACGCTGCAGCCATGGGTTCATAGATCATGTAAACATCGCGGCCTCCGGCATGTTCGGACGAGTCGCGTACCGCGCGCATCTCTACCTCGGTACTGCCGGATGGTATGCTTACCACCATCCGCAGCGTAGGGGTGAAGAGGCGGTTGCCTTTATAGGTCATCTTAATCATACCGCGTATCATCTGCTCGGCAGCATGAAAATCGGCGATAACACCGTCCTTCAGCGGCCGTACCGTACGAATATTCATGTGTGTTTTGCCATGCATTTGGCGGGCTTTCTGGCCTATCGCAATCACTTTGCCCGTGGGCTCGTCAATGGCTACAATAGAGGGTTCGTCAACTACAATTTTATCATTATAGATAATAATGGTATTGGCTGTTCCAAGGTCAATGGCAATCTCCTGTGTTAAAAATGAAAATAGTCCCATATTGTTAATTTGTTAATGTTTAAAATGTCTGATTCCGGTAAATACCATGGCCATTCCATGGCTATTGGCGCTTTCAATGCTGTCGTTATCTTTTATTGAACCGCCGGGCTGAACAACTGCGCTGATTTTTTCGGTACTGGCGATTTCAATACAGTCAGGAAAAGGAAAAAATGCGTCAGAGGCCATTACTGCCCCTTCGAGTGAAAATCCAAAACTTTTGGCTTTTGCAATAGCATGGCGCAGGGCATCAACACGCGATGTCTGGCCAACGCCGCTGGCAAGCAGCATATTATTTTTAGCAAGAACAATGGTGTTCGATTTAGATTGTTTCACTACTTTATTGGCAAATACCAGATCAGCCAGTTCCTGTTTCGATGGCTGTTTATTTGTTACTGTCCGCATATCATCTGCTGTTTCGGTCTTCAGGTCGCGGTCCTGTACAAGGATACCATTAAGTATGCTGCGCGACTGCAGTAGCGGCATATCATTGACACGCATCACGAGGATGATACGGTTTTTCTTTTTCATTAGAATCTCCAGTGCATCCGGCTCGTAAATAGGGGCGATCACAACTTCGAAAAAGATTTTATCCATCTCGATCGCTGCTGCCCGGTCAATGATGCCATTGGTGATAATGATGCCTCCAAAGGCCGACACCGGATCAGCCGCCAATGCATCATTCCATGCATCTACGATGGACTTTCGCGTAGCCACTCCGCAGGCATTGTTGTGTTTGAGAATGGCTACCGTGTTGTCACTAAATTCATTAATCAGGTTTAGCGCAGCATCAATATCGAGCAGGTTATTGTATGATATTTCTTTTCCCTGAATACGTTCAAACATACTGTCGAAGTTACCAAAATAATAACCTTCCTGATGAGGGTTCTCTCCATAACGGAGCTTCTTGCCATTTTGTACACTGATTTTATATGCGCGTTCTTTGTCAGAATTGAAGTAATTAAAAATTTGGGTATCATAATGCGAGCTGGTGTTGAATCCCTCGATGGCAAACCGGCGCCGGTCTTCAATTTCCGTAATGCCGTTCCCTTTGTTAAGTATTTCAAGTAATTCGGCATATTGCGATCGTCCTGAAACGGTTAGCACATCAGTGAAATTTTTTGCTGCTGCACGGATAAGTGCTATGCCTCCAATGTCTATCTTCTCTATAATGTCTTCTTCTTTGGCGCCTGATGCTACTGTCTCCTCAAACGGATACAGGTCAACAATTACGAGGTCAATTTTTGGAATATTATAATCTTTCATCTGCTGCAGATCATCCGCATTAAATCTCCTCCCCAGAATACCACCGAAAACTTTAGGATGAAGCGTCTTGACTCTGCCCCCGAGAATCGAGGGATAACTGGTGAGTTGTTCTACCGGAATAACTTTTTTCCCCATCTCTTCAATAAACCGCTGTGTGCCGCCGGTGGAGTACATTTTAACTCCTAATTGGTCGAGTTTATTTATGATCTCATCTAACTTATCTTTATAATATACGGAGATCAATGCGTTTTCAATTTTCCGTTGTTCACTCATTTTGTGCTGACTATTAATTTGTTATATCAATTTGAGTTATATATTTTTCTTTTGCCATACCTGTTAATGCCGACGATGTAACTAATTTAGTCCACTTATTTTGGACTGTAATACAATGTATAACCGGTATTATTCTAATACCTCATTGTGTCGTGCAAATTAAACAAATAAAAAATTATCCGGAAAAGAAAAAGACAACAAAATGTAAACCTGTTATCAGGCGCTGATTTAAAAGTGGCTACACAGCAGAATAATTTATTTGGATTATTTGGGATTATTGATTGACCTGGAAG
>CAZRNJ010000054.1:0-11365 GCA_964601385.1 uncultured Bacteroidales bacterium
CGGTATTACTGTGGCTACTTTTGCAATTATCTTTTATAATTATTTCAATACGCAAATTGACAGTATCACCTATAAAATGGATGAAGCCGGTTTTATACTTGTTCAAACCTTTGCTGCTTCAGAAAAATAATCAAACCATTTTCAGGGTTTATATATGTCTAAAATAAAAATACCAAAAAAGAGTCCTTCCATTGACATGACGCCAATGGTGGATCTGGCCTTTCTGCTGGTAACATTTTTTATGCTTACATCACAATTCAGGGCTCCCGAAAGTGTGGTGGTTGATCTGCCTTCATCCATCTCTGAAATCAAGGTGCCGGAACGTAATGTGATATCTATTATTATTGATAATCATAATAAAGTGTATTTTAACGTGGACGGTAAGCAGGTTCGTCAGCAGGTGGTCTCCGATATGGCACGAAAATACGGTGTGAAACTATCCGATGAACAGATTAATGCATTTACCAATCTGAATTCTTTCGGCGTACCCATTCAATCGCTTGCTCAGTGGATTGATATGGGTGAAACCGAAAGAGAAGAATTTGAAAGCCCGGGTATACCTTACGATTCATTGAATAACCAGTTATACGATTGGATTATTTTCAGCCGGTTTGCAAATCGTAGCGCCCGGTTTGCACTCAAAGGTGATGCTCAAAGTGATTATGCTGCTGCTCAGGCAGTGATTAAAATATTGGAGAAATGTAAAGTGTTCAAATTTAATTTTATCACAAACTTTGAACAACCAGAAAATATTATTTTAACTGAATAAAAAAAATTTTTATGGCTGAAGTTGGTGGCGACCAGGGTGGTGGTGGCAAACATGATAAACGAGGGAAAAAATCAACGCCCAGAGTAGATATGACTCCCATGGTGGACCTGGGATTTCTTTTGCTTACATTCTTTGTTCTTACAACAACTTTCTCTAAACCACAGGCAATGGAAATAAATATGCCTGTGCCTATGGAGGATAAATCACAGCGAACACAATTACCGGCCGATCGGACAATTAACCTGCTGCTGAGTGAGAATAATGAGGTTTTTTGGTACATGGGCGTAATTAAAGATCCTAAAAACCCTCCCGAATGTACCCGAACCAATTTCTCGTCTGACGGGATACGTAAAGTGCTCCTTGAAAAGAATAGAGTGGTGTTTCTTAAAATCCAGGAACTGGAAAAGCAACTCAACGAGAAAAAAATTGAAAAGGATGAGTATAAAAAATTAGCCATCGAAGCAAAAAAAGATAAACGCGGACTGATTGTGCTAATCAAACCCGACCAGAAAGCAAAATATAGAAATGTTGTGGATATGCTCGACGAGATGGAAATCACTAATATCGGTAAGTATGCTTTGGTGGATATTCTGGCTTCTGAAGTTAAACTTATTGAAGAAACAAAGGCAAAATTAACCGGTAATTAATTTATCCCGAAATGAAGAATCAAACTACATATATAAGTTTTGACGAACTTGTTTTTGACTCACGGAACAAGGAATATGGAGCTTATTTCCTCCGGAAGATTTATGTGAAGCATCTGTTTATCGCGATGTTTACCTCGTTGTTATTATTGTTATTCGCTATTACCGGGCCCGGGTTGGTCAAGAAATTAAAGAAAGAGGAGGAAAAGGTTAAGGTTGAGAAAACTACTGTTGTTGCGCTCGAAGCTCCTCCGCCACTCGATGAAGATAAAGCCGAACTTGAGCCCCTCGAAGTGCCTCCTGCTCCTTTACAGGAAATGATTAAATTTACTGTTCCTGAAGTTACAGACGAGCCCATTGCCGAACAGGAAATCGCTACCCAGGAAGAACTGAAAGAATCGTATGCCGGCGAAAAAACACAGGAGGGTGTTGACTTTGGCGAAGTAACTGTAGATACAACTTGACTGAAAACAGTCGAAGAAGTGAAAGAACCCGAACCTTTTACATTTGTTGAGCAAATGCCAACATTTCCCGGTGGACAGTCACTGTTTATGAAATACCTTAGGGAAAATATCAAATATCCCGACGAAGCCATCGAAAATAATATTCAGGGAAAAGTTATGGTTGAGTTTGTTGTTGGTCCTGGTGGAAACATTAAAAATATTCGGGTTGTTCGCGGTATCGGTGGTGGTTGTGACGAGGAGGCCATGCGGGTTATTAAGGGGATGCCTAAATGGAATGTTGGGAAACAAAACGGCGTGGCTGTTCCGGTTAAAGTGGTTGTGCCTATTGCCTTTACTCTCAATACAAACTGATATGTGGCCGGGAATCCGTCGCGGGTTCAATGGTTTTATGATTGTTGTTTACTTGTTATGTTCTGTTGCTCTGTTAGCATTTCCTGTTATCAAATGGCTCTCACCCCAAATGCGTCTCGGTCTGTCGGTGTTACTTTTTGTTTATGCTGTGTACCGTTTTTATTTATTTTTGAAGGATATCAGGATCAGCCACAATGAGAAATAATTCACTATACCTGTTTTTACTGCTTCTAGTCTTACTCTCCGGATGCGCTACTGAGCCTCGCCAGTTTACCGATACGCCGACCTCTGGATCCATACATATCGCCAGCGATGAGTCGTACCTCCCTTTGGTTAAGACACTTATACATACCTTCCAGTCAATCTATACCGATGCCCGGATAAATGTTACCTATGCAGGGGAGCAGGAAGTATTGCGTCACCTCTTGTTTGATACTACTCGTTCTGTTGTGATGAACAGGCCCCTTGATACTGCCGAGATAAATTTTTTCGACAGTATGACGATCAGCCCGCAAACCGTCAAGATCGCTTACGACGCCCTCGCTCTGATCATTCATCCTCAGAACCCCGACAGTATGCTGTTGTTATCTGAAATTAAACCTGTGTTCACCGGCGATGTCAAAGTATGGAAGAATATTAAAAATAAAAATGGTTTAAACGAGAAGATTACGGTTGTGTTTGATAATAATGGATCGGGAAACGTAAGGATGATTCGGAAATATTTTAATATTGATACATTGGGCACGAATTGTTATGCCGTAAATGGCAATCCGGAAGTGATTGATTATGTTTCTAAAAATAAAGGAGCCATGGGCGTGATCAGCGTTAACTGGATCAGCGACAGCGATGACACACTTACTGTCCGTTTCTTAAAAAACGTGCGTGTTGTTGGTGTAGGGTCCAAAGTGAATACCGATGGATTTGGCAATTATTACAGGCCTTACCAGGGTTTTATTGCAGATAAGAGTTATCCTTTTATCCGCGAAGTTTATATTATCAGTAAAGAGGCGCGGTCAGGTCTTGGCACCGGATTATCGGCCTTCATTGCCGGGGATAAAGGCCAGCGTATCGTTTTAAAATCAGGATTAGTTCCTGCTACCATGCCGGTTCGTATTGTTGAATTAAAATAAAGCGTTATGAAGAAGTTCATGTTTTTTGCAGTTTTATCAGGTTTTATGTGGTGTCAGTTGCAGGCACAGACAGTAAATGAGGCCAGAGCGCTTTTTGAAAAAGAGCAGTTCAGCAGTTCAATATCCATGCTGTTGGCAATCAAGGATAATCCTGCTCTGGCGCCCGAAGCCCTCTATTATCTGTCGCGGTTCTATGTGTTGCTCGACAAGGGTGATTCAGCGGTGTTCTACCAGAAGATGTGCAATGCGCAATACCCTCAACTGATTTATACTAATTTGCTGAATGGTATGATGGCTTTGCACTATGCAAACAATCCTGCCGAGGCGAAAAAGCATTTTGATCTGGCGGCTGCTCAGGCAAAAACCAAGATGCCACAGGTGCTGATTGAAATCGGTAAAAACTGTGTTGAATATAAAGATACTTCACTGTTGGGCTATACCCGTTTGCTTTTTCCGAAACTGGAAAAAGTTGCGGCATCTAATCCCGATTATCACCTGCTCAAGGGAGATATGGCCAGAGTTAAGGGAAATGGCGGCGAAGCAGTGAATCATTATGATGTGGCTGAGTATTATGATCCGGAAAACCTTGGCGCAAAAATGCGTAAAGGGATACTGATGAAAGGGGTTCGAAACTATAGTCAGGCATTGCAATTTTTCCAGCAGGTGGTTGAAACCGATTCAACCTACGCACCGGTGTACCGTGAATTGGGTGAACTGTATTTTAATGTTCAGCAATACCCCAAGGCCTACAAAAGCTATGAAAAGTACTTGAAATATACCATCAATAATACGAATGCAAAAGTTAAGTATGCCAAAGTGTTATATCTCAGCAAACAGTATGATAAGGCCATTGAGCAGATTAACGAGATTTTGAAAATGGAAAGTACCTATTACATACTCTACCGGTTGCTGGGCTATTCGTATTATGAGAAAGGCAATTATCCGGCAGGTATTCAGGCCATGGAGACCTTTTTTAAGCATCAGGAGAAAGACCGTATTATACAGAGTGACTATGAATATTTCGGCCGGTTGTATAATAAATCAGGCCAGGATTCTCTTGCGGCGTTAATGCTATGGAAGGCATACGGGATGGATTCATCAGACCTGGCATTGCTTGATGAGATCACGGTTTTAGAATATGCCAGGAAAAATATGCCCGCTGTAATTAATACGCTGACGCTTAAAATCAAGAAATCAGCCGAATATGTTCTTGCCGATAATTTTCGTCTGGGCCAGGCCTATGCTTCGTCAAAGGATTATGTTATGGCCGATACCGTGTTTAGCAGGATAATTGCCCGGCAAGTAAACTATGTACCTGCCTTGCTTTGGAAAGCCCGTTCGGTACAGGGCCTCGACCCCGATTTGAAGGCGGGTTTAGCAAAACCGCATTATGAAAAAGTCATTGAAGTGTGTATGTCCGACACGCTTAAATATAAAACAGAAATTGTTGAAGCATACGAATATCTGGGTTATTATCATGTAACCCGCAAGGATGTTAAATCAGCGGTTGAAGCATTTAAAACACTGCTTTTATACGATCCTGATAATGCCAAGGCAACTGAATATCTCGATTTTGTCCGGAAGCAACAAAAAGGAAAATAAAAATTTAATGATTCACAGATATATTTAAAAAATAGTTCATTTAATATAAAAGAAATAAATTAAGTAAAAACATTGTTCTTATATTCTATAGTAACTCTGTCAATTTAAACAGGTCGTCCAAATATATAGGGTTTAAGACAAATTCCAAATGGTATAGGGTGATGTTTGACGCCCTTGAAAAATGTAATCCCCCCTGCCCCCTTTTTCAAAGGGGGAGATGTTAAAAATTACAAACTCCAATCTCCCTTTGAAGAATGCAAGTTTCATCTTCCTCCTTTGAAAAATGCAAATTATTACTTCCCCCTTTGAAAAAGGGGGTGGGGGATTATTCAAATTAAAATAGCTCGTTTAACCCTGATTTTTCAGTTGAGTTGGCTCAACTGAAAAACGCTCTTGAAAATATCTAATCGTTAGCTGATTGCTAACAATAAGATTTTTTACGGCGGCTCGCTTTCGCTATTACATAGCTCCAGCGAGCAAAGCATCGCTTTCGCTATTACATAGCTTGTGCCTCCGCTATCCGCGTGTCGCCGTAGCTTTAGCGGAGGAACAAGCTTCAGCGGCACGCGGGCAGCGAACAAGGGGTTGCCGGGTACGCTCAACCGGAAAAATGTTTGAACTGTTTACAGTTTTACAACTGCAAAATCGTGGTTTAAGGAGTTCCGGGTTTAACGCGTTTTACACTAGAAATTCTATATTATTTAAACGTCATAATTTGTCGTTTTATTGCCATATCTTTGCTTAAAACAATATGTATGGCTAAAGGTGATTATGGTAAACGGAATTTTTTTATTCGCTACTTTCTCGTGATAAAGTGTTTGCGCAACAGAAAAAAGGCAACTTTTAATGAGATCAGAGAATTTATTGCTGCAGAGACAGCTATACTTGATAAGGAGTTTATATATGAGATACGCACCTTCCAGCGGGATTTGAATGATATCCGTTGTTTATTTGGTATAGATATTAAAATAAACCGTCTTACCCATGAATATACGATTGTTGAATCGGAAACAGATCATTTTAATACGCGGATACTGGAATCATTTGACATATTTAACCTGTTGAGTTCATCACAGGATTTTAGTCAGTATATCTCTCTTGAGCGTAAGTGTAAACAGGGCACCGAATATCTGCATGGATTATTATATGCTATAAACAACCGGTTTAAAGTGTCGGTATTATATAAAAAATATTATGAGCAAAATGCTGAAAAGTGTGAATTGCTGCCTCTTGCGCTTAAAGAGTTTAAGGCCAGATGGTATCTAATTGCAGCCCGGGGTAGCTATACAACCATCCGTACCTATGCGTTGGATCGTATTCAAAAATTAATCATTCAGCCGGAAAAATATATCCGTCCGCAATCTTTTGATGTTAATGTTTTTTTTAAAGATTGCTTTGGGATTATTCGGCCGGAAGACGATGATCCGTATGAAATCATTTTGTCTTTTGATCCGTTTCAGGGTAATTATTTAAAATCGTATCCACTTCATACGTCACAGGAAATCCTTATTGATAATAATAAAGAGTTCCGGATTAAATTGTTTGTTTTTATTACCTACGATCTGATGATGGAACTCCTGTCATTTGGAAATACGGTGAGGATACATTCACCTCTTAAATTAAAAAAGGAAATCCGGAAAATGACCATGTAATTATAGACATAAAATCTGGGTGAATTAAAAATCAAATTAAAAATTAATTTTATGGCAGAACGTGAGATTTATTCGGTTGATTTATGGAGCAATTGGCTCGGAGAGTTTGATGCTGCATTAGATGATTTTTATGATAAGTACGGTTGCCTGCCCAATTTGCTTGAGGCCAGTGAGCATACGCTTTCGCAGTTTGATTATATGGCAACGGTTGTGCCGGCAATCCGGAAGAAACTTGATTTGAATGATCTTCTTCCCGGCGAACCGGTTGAACTTGCCGGCTTATATTTTGACGACTGGCTTGTCCATTTCTGTATCTGTGATGATATAGAGGATAAACAATTTTGCCTTGTATTTGCCGACAATCTTCCCGATGATTTTGATGATGACGATGATGATAGCGGGGATAATGATTTGCCTGTTTTACCGCTAACGCCGGAATGGATGGAAAATGAGATTATTGTTTAGGAATTAAAGGATTTAACCGGAACTGTGCAGATTAAATGGAGGAAATAATTTTTTTACTCAAAGAGTAAGCATATAACCGATACCAATCCGAAAACAGGCTGAAAGTCCGTTGTCCCTAAATGAGGCCCTAATGTTTGCCGGTGGTTACTAAGGTTGTCGGTAGAAAGATATCCGCCATAACCCGCCGATACGTCAATACGCAGTGCCTCTTGTCTAAGACATCAACTTCTATAACTCATTAGATTTATACGTAATTATAATCAATATGGTTACTGTAAAATACTTTTTTATGAAAACTATTTATAAATTCAGTTATTTGTTTTCTCATTTTTTTGTCAAAAATTTGATGAGATGTGTTTAATTTAATAGTTTGATTATCATTATTTTATAATTAATAGTGTGAACCCGTAATCGTCCTGGTTATCCGTTTCTATCTCTTATTTAGTAAAACTCATATAACAAATGTTGCATGATGAGACATCTGTAGCTAATGGTTTTTACTATTTTAGCCGAAATTTTTATATGACAGATTTCCGAACCTCTGTTAATGTTTATTATTGCAGATGATAAAATTTCTCTGCCTATTTTGTTTTAATTCGCAATTAGTTGAAAAGCCATAAAGGTGATTATAAAATAAAAACTTTTCAATGATAAATGTTTATCTTTTAATTAAATAATTCGTAAGAAATAAATCCAGTCAGATATGAAGTATAATATTGCTGTATTGCCGGGTGATGGTATTGGTCCTGAAATCATAGAACAAGCCATTAAAGTTTTGTATGCCATTGAAAAGAAATTTAATCATCAGTTTATTTTTACTTCCGGTTTAATTGGTGCTGTAGCTATTGATCGAACGGGTAATCCATTTCCGGATGAGACGTTTGAATTGTGCATGAAGAGTGATGCTATACTCTTTGGCGCTATCGGCGACCCGAAATATGATAATGATCCCAAAGCTAAAGTACGGCCGGAACAGGGATTGCTGGCTATGCGGAAGCAGCTTCAGTTATTCGCTAATATTCGTCCGGTTACAACATTTAAGTCACTCGTGCATAAGTCGCCGCTTAAACTTGAATTGGTTGATGGCGCTGATTTCATTGTGATTCGTGAACTCACCGGTGGAATTTATTTTGGTGAACTCCGCGGACGAACCGAAGATGGGACCAAGGCCTATGATACTAATGTTTATTCAAAAGATGAAATATCGCGTGTTACTAAACTTGCTTTTGAAATTGCCCGCAAGCGCAAAAAAAAACTTACTGCGGTTGATAAGGCCAATGTTTTGGCTACTTCACGGCTTTGGCGTGAGACGGTGCAGGAAATGGCTCCCGAGTTTCCTGATATTACGGTTGAATTTATGTTTGTTGATAATGCAGCCATGCAGCTGATCCAATGGCCTAAACGGTTTGATGTCATTGTTACCGAAAATATGTTTGGCGATATCCTTACTGATGAGGCCAGTGTAATAACCGGTTCAATCGGTATGCTGCCTTCTGCTTCGGTGGGGGTGCATACTTCAGTATTCGAACCGATTCATGGTTCATACCCGCAGGCAGCCGGAAAAAATATCGCTAACCCCTGCGCTACTATTTTGTCTGCTGCCATGATGCTTGAATCATTCGGACTAACAGCCGAGGCATCATCAATACGCGCTGCTGTTGAACAATCGGTAGAGCAAAATATAGTTACCGAGGATATTTCAAAAGACAGACCTTACAAAACAAGCGAAGTGGGTGACTGGATTGCATCCAATCTTAAATCTGCCGGATTGTAGCTTTATTTTTTAAGCCATGATTTATTCATGCTTCTTTTGCTTGACGATACACTCGCTTTTATTAAGCACTAATGAATGTGGCGGAACACTCTCGGTTAACCATACATTGCCACCGATTATGCTGTCATGGCCTACAATTGTATTGCCGCCAAGTATGGTACTCCCGGCATAGATAACTACATTATCTTCAATGGTTGGGTGACGTTTTGATTGTGCCATGGTTTTTTCTACACTTAAGGCGCCTAAAGTTACTCCCTGGTAGATTTTTACCTGGTTATGAATAATGGCCGATTCACCAATTACAACTCCTGTGCCATGATCAATAAAAAATGATTCACCAATTGTTGCGCCGGGATGAATGTCAATACCTGTTTGGCTATGCGAGTATTCGGCAATGAGTCGCGGAAGGATAGGGATTTTCAGTTTTACCATCTCGTGCGTTAATCGGTATACGACTATGGCAAAGAATCCCGGATAAGCAATAATCACTTCAGGCAAGCTTTGTGCTGCCGGGTCATTCCTGAAAAATGCCACAGCATCTTTCAGCAGCAGGTCGTAAATGTCTTTAATGCGGTTAAAAAACGCGCGGGTGATGTCTTCCACCGATTGTGTCAGTTGTTTTTTTATCGGCTGAAGTAACTGACTGAACTTTTTTTTAAGATCATGATAGGCAGCTTCCGATTCAACCTTGCTAACGTCACAGCCCAGATTTACCGGAAAAAGGAAATTCATGAACTCAACCGTAAACTCCTGCGAAAGTTTTTTCGATGGTATTTCGCAAAAGATTGATTTCCGCTCCTCTTCAAATCGCTTATATAATTCATCAAAACCCGACATGTCAAATATTTTTATTGGTAAAGGTAACGAATAATAGCGACAGAATTATATTGATTGACCGGCTTTACGAAATTTTATGTTTATTGTCATATTTAAATTACGACTGTTGGAATAATGCCGTATAATTATGTTCGTCACCCACCAAAGCATCAGTTATTAAACATAATACAGGAATGGTATCTCCTTTGGTGTTGCTGATGGTTGTTTGAACTCTTTTTCCGGTTATCTTCGATTCCTTTGGGTCAATAAATTTTGATATTGGCTCATCCTTCCGTTTAGCTTGTGCGGGGAACAAAATACCTGCCGGTTGTCCCATTGCCTCAGATTTAGGCATACCCCATAATTCTTCTGCCGCTTTATTAAAGTAGATGATTCTTCCTTTGCTGTCAATGGTTACAACGGCATCAGCCATTGCTTCAAGTGTTCGCTCGATACGGAGCTTTATTTTCTCAGTTTCACGGTATTGCTCGGCTGATTCACGTTTGATTCGTTCAATCTTCCTGTTCATTTCGGATTGCAGTTCGGCTATAGCCGATTCTTGCATTTTTGTCTGCTCCGAAATCTTAATAAGGTCATATTCCATCTGTTTTACTTCCGTAATATCCTGTGCAAGGAAGATAATTTTGGCAATGTCATCATAAATATCTTTAACCGGCGATAACGAAAGATGATACCATTTCGTATGGTTGTCCTTGGTTACGCAGCGTAAATCGCCTTTGTATGGCACTCCTTTGGTTATTTTTTCCCAGATAGAGTTAAACTCTGCCATATCTGTCCGCTCAATAAAATCAAATATTTTTTTCTCATCCAACTCATTGATGGATTCATACATGAATGAATGAATGAACAACAGGTTGCAGTCAATAAATTCTCCTTCGATGGTGAATTCAGCCCTGATGGATGAATAATTAAGGGCAGAAACTTGTCCTTCGAGGTTCAGTGCCTGTTGTTTTTGTTCAGTGATATCAATTCCGAGGAATAGGATTTTTTCCAAACTGGCATCAGGCCGGCGCATGCAGGTGAAAGTGGCCATTGTCCATAAGTCGCGTCCCTGTTTGGTGATGTGTTTCATGTTGCCTTCAAAGTGGCGGCCTCCTTCGGCCAGTACCGACCAGATACGGCTAAACCAGTCACGATCCTTACTGTTGATCAACGAATAAATATGTTTGCCTTCAATCTCCAGATTGCTCTGGTAGCCAAGCTTAGCAAGGAACTTGGTGTTAGCATAAATCAGTGTGCCATCAATGGTATATTCAGCTCTTAATAATGTATGGTTTACGGTATCTGTAAAGGTGACAAACTTTTCGCTCTGCACGGCGGCTTCTTCCTGCGCTGTTTGCAGCTCTTCCATATTCTGGCGCATCGTCTCTTCATTCTGTTTAAGTATCAGGGCCTGCTCCCGCGATTCGGCCAGAAGGCGGGCTGTTCGTTCATTAATCTTTACATTAGCGATTACCGAAGCGATGGTTTCTGCTACTTTTTCAATAAACTCAATTTCATATTTTTTAAAGCTATCGAACGATGCCAGTTCAATAATCCCATGTACTTCTTCATTGATTTTTAAGGGTACGATAAGCAAACTTTTTGGTGTGGCCTTACCTAAACCTGAAGTAATATTGACATACGTCTGAGGTACTTCTTCAATGTAAATGGTTGATTTTTCCTCTGCTGCTGTAC
>CAZRNJ010000055.1:0-11344 GCA_964601385.1 uncultured Bacteroidales bacterium
TGTCCATTACTCAACATTCAACAATAAAAAGCATTAAAAATGTCTATTACGCCTAATTCTGCAAGTTTTTTTAACAAAATTCGGCTTTTCTTGCAGATTTTAACGTGTTAATCGTAAAAAGTTATTAACATAATATGTTCATTATCAACAACTTAAAATCTTATTAAGGATTGACTATATTAAATTATGGAACAGCAAAAATAGTATCACTTATAATGAAGATTTTAATTGAGAAAAAATCCTCTTTTAGTTTTTCCATTTGTTGAAACCTGATTTGCAAAAGAAATTTCTTATAAGCCCGGATTAGAATAAATCGGAATGGGATAACCGATTCTCTTGTTTAGGGTGTAGTAACCCTGTCACAATTGAAATCATCTTCAAGTACGGTTTGTCTGTGCTCATTCATCACTCTGACATAGTCAAGTGCTCCGGTACCGGTAAATGAAATTTTAATCATCATCATTCGTCCCAGAGAGGTTGAATAGCTATCCTTGAAAATTTCGTTGTTATTCAGGTAAATCGTTAACTGTTTATTGATGGTTTTAACCATAAGTTGCTTTGGGGTGGTAAAATCGTTTGAGAAAGATGAGAGGTTGAAATTGTTTCCGGACAGCGTTTTTTCGCTGAACGTAAGATTACCGGATTTTTCGCAGCCGGCGTATTGCAATGGCAGATTAATAAAACCATTACTGAAATTAATCGTAACATTGATATTCTGACAAATATCCCAACCGTTTAATAGGATGTACCGGAGACGTATTTCAAACAACATATTGTCTCCCTGTACGGGTAGCTCTTTGGAATAAGTGTAACTGACCTGACTTTTAATAATATCAAGATTTGTAAAAATTGTATTGTTGATTTGTAAAAAACCATCCCTGCAAATAGAATCCTTTTGGAATATCAGCGGATGGGTAATTTCCAGATTTTTGATAATTCCCACCCAGTCCTTTGTTGTTACATTAAATTCAAGTGTTTTAAGTTTTTTATTATGGTATATAAATGAAACATTTTTACGCCCAGGTGTAAAAAATAGAATTTTATAAATATTTTTCTTTTTATCTAATGCTTTTTTTTTCTGCTTAATATCATTGTAAACAATAAATACATCTCCTTTCCTAACCTTTGAAATATCATATTTGATTATTGCAGCGAATGGTAAAACTCCATCGGTCTTTTCCGGCTCAAAACTGGTTACCCGGGTAACAGGAATTTTAGATAAAATAAAAAAATATAGAATAGGCATCGTTACGGCTATAGCTGCAAAAAGCAATATTTTTCTCCAATGAATAAATATGGATTTTTTTTTAATCAATGGTTTTTCATCAATAAGAAATTGATGAATCTCATTCTGGTTTTTTTGCAGAAATTCAAACCAACTGACATATCCAAGAAAGTTAGCCAGAATATTTAGTGTTTTGGGACTGGGTACTCCGGATTGTCTGTTCCATGTTCTTTTTAATGTACTGATTCCTATTTTACGGCGGGTTTGTTTCTGGATTGAATCCGCGAGCATCAGATAGTCGCTATGTGTCCATGCCCGCGAGGTTCCCAGCCCTGCCTTTGTTTCAATACACCGTTTGGCGTAAAGCAATGCAAGGTTCTTATATTGCGAATCATTGACCATAACATAAGCAAAAATAATAAAATAATGAATTGCCGGAAATCTCTGTTGTAATCATATAAATTTAATACAATCATGATACAGGGCGGAATCCACTTAAGTCTATGAATAAGTGTTAATTACAGTATTATTGAAAGTGTTTTGATTAGTTTTTAAACAATATTTGTTTTTGAGGATAATAAATACAAACCATTCTTTAAAAATGATAATCGGCGAGATAATAAATTAACAAACAAACGATTGGATTTGTCGGCCTTTTGACGGGCTTGTGTCAATGATTTTAATTGACTGAAAAACTGTTGTTTAATACCCATGCAACATATGTTATACATTTTGAGATTATAGAGCAGATGTTTGGGATTTTAGTAATGTAACTTTGATGTAAACTTTAAATTTTAACTATGAAACTCATCAGGACGAATTTTTTCAGGCAATTGTTATTGCTTGGCATCTTTATCGGATTTTATGCCTCTGCCAAGGCAATTCACCCGGATATTGACACCTTTAACATTTGGGTTAAGGTGAACAAGGGCTTTGCCAAATGCGCTCCTTTAGGCGGGAGTGCAGGCGAGTATCAGTGGTATGCTGATGATGTGGATATGATGGAGTTCGTTAATATGAAAGGGGTCATGTATGTTTATTTGTCCGAATCGGACGAAACACAATGGTATGGGAATGACCTTGAAAATAAAATGCCCTGTGAAGCCGGATTGTTCAGGCACGATACCATTACAAACCGGTGGATACGCGTTACCGGACCGAAACCCGATGTGGGGTATCATAAAGAAAATATTCTGGTCACAAATAATGATCAGATTTTTTTACTTACCGACGGATATGTGTTCGCTGTTACCGAAGATTATGCCAACTACCCGACGGGCTGGAAGCAATTATCGCAGCGTAAACTTTTGGGCAGTGATATTTTTGAACCTCATTGTTATATTCCCGGCACCAGCGAAGTTCTTTTTGTTAAAAGCCGGATGTTTGCCATTAACGATACTATATTTCATTTGTATTTTGATGCCAAGCAGAGCGATTATATCTGCAATGATATTATTGTCGCTAAATTTGCCATCAATACCGGTACCTGGTCAAAGCAACGTTTGCCGGGCTTTCCCAATCGCTCAATGCATACCGCACTGATGAATGTGGATGTTCCTGTTTCAGAACCCGACTATTTTGTAGTCACCGATTTTATTGGCGGATATTTTAGATATTTTATATCTTATACAGATCCTTATACTCATCTGGAACCCAATGGATGGTGGAAAAAGCCCTATGATAGTGACACCGATCCTGCCTGCGTCCCATCGGGTTGCAGTTTTCGTGATATTACCGAGGATTTTTATCCGGGAAGCGGTTATTCCGGATTACTCGAAGCAAAAAACATCAATACCGGACAGGTACTCGACACCAGCTATGGCTGCGAAGATACCTACCTGACCGAAAAATGGATTCCCGAAGCCCTGCCTAAGGCAGTGTATGTTTTTGATCCCCGGACTAACCAATGGCGCGATATTTCACGTGGGCCAAACTGGACCAATTTCACAGGCGACGAATTATTTGGCGCCAGCTTGGTAAGCAGTTGGGATAAAAAACGAATTATCATCCAAAATCAGAAGGGAACATTTGAATGGCAGGGCGACCGTTATGAGCATGTGAACGACCGGACAAAACCCATTGAACTGGCTACAACAAATGGTTTTTATCATAACAGCCAGACACATTCCGGTTCACTGGGAGGCGGAGGGATGTTCCGGGAGCGCTTTATTAATGCTAATTTTATGATTATTGGTCAAGCCCCCGATACAACTAATCCATGTGATGATGATTATGATCCGAGCAAAGAACCCTTAGCATCACCCGACGATGGTAAAACGTTATATGCCTATAGGCGATTAAGTTGTTCGTATGGTGAACTTAAGCCGGAATATCTGGGTGGTGATGATCGTATGCTTGGTGTTTATATGTATCGAGTGAAAGATGATCCGGATGTGCCGCAGTCAACCCGTAACCTGCATGTTGAAACAGCAACGTACCTGGGTGGAACAGGTGGAAATAACAGGGCTGTAGGGGTTGGAATCGGTGCTTTTCACCGCATTTTTGTTGCAGGGAATTTTTCAGGTGTATCAGTAACCGGTCAGGGAGGGGCAGCCAGAATAACCGGAAGCATTAATCAAACAGCCCTTGGCGCTAACTCATCACAACGCGGAAAGATTATTATTCTCAATACCATGGGCGATACTATTTTAGGTGCTATTACCTATGGCGATTCGATAAATAATTTTGCCATTCAGAACTGGGCGCCTTTTAGAATGGCACTGGTAGGGACTTTTGGCGTTGTATGCCTTGATTCGAGCGCTAAAAATGTTATCTGGCATAAAACTCCGGCCAGTTTCGGCGGTTATACCCCAACGAAGGTGGATATTGATGATCAGGGAAATGTAGTTGCCAAAGCCAATGGACGTTTTTATGTGATTAACGCTGCCGGTACCATTAAAAACCCGGGTGGTAATGATGCCAATGTGCCCGGTAACGATCCGGTGTATTATAATAATGGTTCTGATTTTGGTGATGTGGCTATAAAAAATGACACAGTATATGTTACAGGCACTCAGGATGAATCAATGCTGCCTGCTGATGGCGCCTGCGGTACGCCCGGTGGCCCTGGCCCCGTTTATCCGGTTAAGGTTGCGTTTATCCGGGCATTTGCTTATAACGGAAGTAACAGTTACAATTTTGCATTTCGTACATTTGATATTGATGGCAAATGGCTAAATCAGGATCAGGCCGATATGCAGGGTTTTATGCTCAATGAAGGCCGGGACGAACGAATGTATTACAGTGGTATGATCCATGGTGGAAATCACCTGGGCAGATGGGATGGAAAGCAGTCGCTCTGTGACTGGCAACCATCAAATGCAGCGAATAGCAGAACGGTGATTGAATGGGATTATTACAACATGACGGTCAATCAGGCAGTACCTCCTCCCTGGCCAAACTATTATTGCGCGCTTAAACCCGGAGGAAACGGATTAATTGAAAAAAGCCAGCAACTGGTTACCCGTACCAGCGATATGCTGACCAATTCCTATGAAACCAAAGATATAAATACCGATGCAAAGGGCTTTACTTATATTGTCGGACGCGCCTATGCATTTTCCCAGGGCAGGCAAATACAGTTCCTCAATGGTTTAAAGTTAGGCCAGTATGCCGGGGGTGATCCTAATGTATTAATTGTACACCCTCAATATATTTCCAGAATATTTTGGGGTACTTTCTCCGATTCTATTGGCGCCGGTGAAATGATTTCTATCGGTATACGCGATAATATTATTGCTGCTGTGGCTAACAGCGGAAGGGGAAGTTTAATTACCGGAAGTACAAGAATTGTTGACCCGGTTTACCAGACAAAAAAATTTAAAAAAGAATGGGCATTAAATCCAAATCCATTCAGCTCTTCGTGGTCAGATGGTTACCATGGCAATGAGGTGTATCTTGCCGTATGGTATCAGGATGTATGGAATCATTCACAGGATACCCTTGAACCAAATCCCGTAATTAGTGATACCATTATTTGTGATTCTGCTTTTTTCTGTAAAGCCGATTGGGAAGTGAAAGAAATTCCGCTTCCCGATTATCTCTGGTCGCCGAAACAAACTGTAATTCATCAGTGTGTCCATGCACCACTGACTATAGCTGATAAGTCGGTTTGTGCCGCAAGTTGGGAGTGGGATTTTGGCGATGGCGCTAATCTGTTGCCCGGCACAACCGGACCAGGCCCCTGGGAAGTAACATACAGCACTCCGGGTCCAAAACTGGTTAAATTAAAAGCCGGATTATTAAGTAAAACGGCTAATTGTACCGACACCACTATTTATGATCTGGAAGAAAAACTCGGATATATCAATATTTTGCCTGATGACCTTCAGCTTTCACCCATTAAAGGACCTCGCACCGTATGCGAGGGTATGGATGGTTATTATAGTGTGGATGCTATTTATGGTGTTGATACTTATACATGGACAGTGCCGGCAGGGGCCTATATTGCCGATGGACAGGGAACAAATGTTATTCATGTTCACTTTGGTAATCAGAGCGGGAATATTTCTGTTACGGCCGACTATCCCTGTGGTACAATGCCGATGCAGACCGCGGCCATCAGTGTACAAACATCTTCTGAAAATAAAGTGCTGTTTATTACGGGCGAGGATAGTCCGTTAAGCGCCGGCGATCAGGCCATGAAAACCTGGCTTGAAGCAAATGGTTATACTGTTTGGGCGGTGGAAGACGGTAATGCTGAAACCGGTTTTGCCAGTTGTGCAGCTATGGTATTACTGTCTGAATCGGCAGATGAGGACTCGGTGGGTTATACTTATAGAGAAGTTAATGTGCCTGTAATGTCATGTAATGCCCGCCTTTTCGACGAGATGGCTATGACTTATGGTTACTGGGATACCGATGAGGGAGAGCTGAATAATCAGCATACCATTACCATTGCTGACGGATATATAAACCATCAGTTAAGCGGTGGCCTGAGCGGTAATGTGCAGGTTTATACCGCAGCAAACCCTGCTATTGGTATTCAATGGGGGCTTCCGTCTCCTTCAGCGTTAAATGTTGCCTACATTGGCACTAAAGAGAAAGTATCTATTTTCGGTTATGATCTGGGATATCCCATGAAAAACGGATATACTGCACCCGCCCGCCGTTTGGGTTTCTTCCTTGACCAGAGCGGGGTTGGGAATCTTACTGCTAACGGACAAACTCTTTTAAGGAAAGCCCTTTGTTGGGTCATGAATAACTGTCCGTCACCAAATACTCTCGCGGTGTCCTCGGTATCTAAACTCACTCTTTGTCCCGGTGAAAACTTTAATGTCAGTTATACGGCAACAGGTGATTATGGGCGCGAACTGGTTTATCCGCTGATTGAACCCGATACTATGGATGCAAGCAGTTCAAATCCCCGTACCATTCTTGCCCGTCACGGCGGATACGACTGGGAGCAACGCACAGATGTTGCCGGATATTATGGCGGTTTTTATTTGCGACAGGTGCGCACATTGCCTGATGGGGATCAGTATGTGCGATTCCTGCTGAACATTCTTAAAAGCGGTACTTACCGGCTCAGAATTAATTATCCTATATCAGGATCCTTTAATGCTAATGTGAAGCTTCATCTAATCAGAGGAACTGATACTACTGTAATGTATATCAACGAGCAGGCAGGGGGTGTATGGATGGACCTGGGTACTTATTATTTTAATGCAGCAGATGGCGGAGCAAATTCATTGTCCATTTTTGGCAATCCATCGGCAACGAATGTGGTTGCTGATGCTTTACTGGTTGAACCTGTCTCATTAGACCCGGTTATTATTTATAATGATTTCAGAGTGGAATTGTCCGACCAGTTTGGTTTGTTTGGCGGAGATGCCAGAGTTCTGGGCGTGAAGGTTGATTCACTTTCCGGAACCATACAGGCGGTAGTCCCGGTAGATATAAGACCAGGGCTTAACTACAGAGTGCGCGTTATTAGCAGTAATCCATCCGTGCGGAGCGCTGCTTATGCTCAGGAAATTGCAATTAATCAGGTACGTGATGATGCAGGCCCGGTGACCGGCGACCTGCAACTTTGTGTGGGTGATCGTACAGGTACTTATACAATAGAAAATCCGGTGGCAGGCGCGCAATACTTATGGGAATTGCCCCTGGGCGCTTATTTTACTGCCCCTGTGAATACCTATGGATTACCGGGCGAAGGAAGTTTTAAACTGCTTACCAATGCAACTTCTGTTTCTGACAATTTTGGTATTGCAACAGATTTCCGGATCAAAGTATGGATTCTTGATGCTTGTGGCTTAAGTACCAATCCTACACGGGTGACTGTAGAACTTAATAAAACTATCCCCGATCCTGTTACCGTTATTAGTGGTGATACCCGTGTATGTAATAATGGTGAATATAAATATACATCCAATATTGTTATTGGCGCCGACTGGTATCAATGGATTGTCCCTGCATGGGTTACCATTATTGATACAACAGGACCCGGAAATGGTATAACCGTCCGGATAAATGGCAGTGTTTCTGAAGGCACTATCGGTGCCATCCGCATGCAGGCACACAATATCTGCGGTTTCACCGAAAACCTGGTGCTGATAACTGTAGATAATACTACTACAAAACCACAGTTGGTGGATATACAGGGGCCAACCTCTCTTTGTCCGGGACAAACCGGTGATTATATGCTTGTGCCGGCTGTAAATTTTGCTACATATACCTGGACGCCTCCTGCCGGTGCTACACTTGTTAATAATAATCCTGCAAACACTGCACAGGTTCTTTATAATGTTCCGGTAACAGGGAATCTTATTTTATCGGTTACCAATTTGTGCGGGACAAGTGTAAAATCATTACCTGTTACAGTAGGCGGATCTACCAATCAGGCGCTTATGATTGTAAGCCACGGAACAGTTGTGTTGGATGAAAGTGATGCGGAAGTATCGGTTACCGGTGATGGCACCAAAATAGTGAATGCTACTGATCCGGATGCTTATAACGGGGATTTTAAATATCATCAGAAAATTACGACTAACCATCCTGAATACAGGGTTGAGTTTAAACCAACTATACCCTTTACCGGCCCTTATGAGATAAAACTTAAATATCCGGATAGTACTCGATTTCATGATAAAGCTAAAATTAAGGTTATTTATAATAATACAGCAGATACAGCGGTATTTATTAAAAACCAGAAATTGGGTGCAAACTGGGAATCATTGGGTACTTATAATATGCAAGCCGGTTCGGTAGATAAAGTGGTTATCTCGTTAAACAATTATAATCCGCCTTCCGGCACCTACAAATATTTAAAAGCAACAGTAGTTCATAACGGAGGTGGCGCCTGCAGAATACATGAGTTTAACTGGCGGGATATGTCAGGTGCTGAAATTATACCTAATCTGACCAGTAACAATGATGCGGGATATACTGTTACTGCATCTTCGGATGCTGCGAACGCTTTTAAGGCCTATGATGGTACAACTGGTGCATCATATTCATGGTCAGTTACAGCAGGTACTACCCAGTGGAACCAGATCTACAGTGCCGGTGGAATGACACCGGATCATATAAATATACAGATTGATAATACAGCATCAAGAATTCCGAGTAATATTATCTGTGAAGGATCTAATGATGGAACAAACTGGGTACAATTAGCTAATATTGCATGGCCGGGCACCAGCACAAATACTACTGAATATTTTTATGGCGGCGCCTATGATTGGATTGTATGGGATGCAGTGAGTTTTACTCCGTCGCTTTCAATCCCGGCTCAGCACTTTATTTCTGGAATGGATACCTGGACCAAAAACAAACTGGA
This sequence comes from uncultured Bacteroidales bacterium, assembly GCA_964601385.1. Lineage (GTDB taxonomy): Bacteria > Bacteroidota > Bacteroidia > Bacteroidales > JBBRXJ01 > CAZRNJ01. The sequence goes on from CAZRNJ010000055.1 coordinate 9,009, forward strand.
AAGTATGGGATGGACGGTTGAGGTGCGTTCTGACCTTGCTGATAAACAACCCGGAGATGATTGTAAGAATCTTATCTTTATTTCCGGAACAGCCCAGAATGTCGGTTCAAAATACAGAGATGCCACTGCTCCGGTTATCGTCAATAATATGAAGGCCATGGAGTTTATGATGGCCATTGTTGATAATGACTTGAATTCGTTTACAACTACAACTACTACAGTAAAGGTAAATGACAACTCTCATGACGTAACTACCGGATTGGTTAATTTTTCAAACTATACTGTCTATAGCGCTGCAGGAAAAATCAATAAAATTACAGAGCCCGACCTCTTCCCCAACGGGCAACAATATTTTGAAGGATTGCCGAGTTTCCTTCCCGGACAAATAATGGGGCGTAACGGTAGTACGCAGTATCCGGCGGCAGGGAAGCGGCTGGCGTTCTTTATGGCCGATAATAATGCCACGCTTACTGCTCAGGGAATTACTTTTTTTGAAAGGGCTATCTGCTGGTCACAGGATAATTGCACTCCAACAATCGAAACGTTTTCGCCGGGCTCTGTATTCTGTAACGGGGCAACCATGAATGTTCCCTTTATGGCTAATGGAACAATTAATCCGGGTAATGTTTATACGTTACAATTGTCTGATGAAGATGGATTCTTTAGTAATCCCTTGGTTTTAGCTACATTAAATTCTACTGCAAAAAGTGGCACCATCTCAGCAACCATTCCAAATAAGGCAGCGTTTATCGCCGGTTGTATGAAGCCGGGATCCAATTTTAAAGTGCGTGTAAATTCATCTAACCCTGTCATTACTGGCACATATACCGCTTTGCCGTTTACCATCAATTTTAATTCCTGCAACCTCGATACTATTAATAATCTCTGCAATAACGGAACCGATACTCTTTCGGCTGATTTCTGTAGTTTTATCTGTGATAGTATAAGCGGTTCGCTTGAATTTGATGGTGTTGATGATTATGTTAATCTTGGTACACGCGGGTCAAACCTCAGCGCATTTACTTTTGAGGCATGGATCAGAACATCGGGAGATGTCTTTGATGACAGGCCTATATTCTCTATAACCAATGATGGTAATGATTATTTCCATATACGTATTAATCATGGAGTGTTAAATGTTTGCAGTGACGGATGGCAATATGTTGAAGATCCTCTGACATCAGTATATGGAACAAAAAAGATAAACGATAATCTCTGGCATCATATTGCTGTTACTTATGCGGTTATAGGCTCTACCAGTAATAATGACAGTGTAAAACTTTACGTTGACGGAGTGTTCGATGGACGCTATGCTTTTAATGACGATGAAGGAAGTTTATGGTCATCCTTCCCGTTCATTTTAGGAGCGGATAGTGATCCGTCCTGTTATTCTTGTCCGGGCATCTTTAATGCTCATTTCAAAGGTCAGATATCTGAAGTCAGGATATGGAATGTTGTCAAAACCCAGGCCCAACTCAATGCTTCCAAGAATACATGTCTGGTTGGTAATGAGGCCAATCTGTGGTATTATTATAAAATGGAAGATGGTCAAGGCACCATCCTGGATGATGCTACTGCAAATAATCGTAACGGTACATTGATTAATGGCCCTAAATTCAGGGACGACAAGCCCTTTACCTGTGCTACAACACCTGCTACCCCATATTATTTCTATATGCAGTTGTCTGATAATTTGGGAAATTTCTCGGCTCCTATTAATCTTTCTGACACGGTATCTTCTACTGACCTCGCTATTTGTCCTGGTGGAATAAATAATCTTAAGGCAGCCATACCTTTTGGAATTCCTTCGGGTAACTATCGTTACAGAATTGCTGCTTATGACAGAACAGAAAATGATATAGCGTATATGAATTATCCCGAAGTGCTTGAGGTAACTTCCTGTACCGTTATATGTCCTGCTATTTCATTAACCGCTATAACACATGTCAGATGCAATGGCGGGAATAATGGTGTCATTGATATTTCGGTTGGCAGTGGAGGGGCCACTCCGTTTACTTATATCTGGTCAGGTGGCGGTACTACACAGGATAAGACAGGAGCTGTTGCTGGTACTTATTATGTTACACTTGAAGATGCCGGCAGTTGTACAGTAACCGGCGGGCCTTATACGGTTACGCAGCCGGCGGCGGCTCTGGCAATCAGCGCTAACACTATCACTAATATTTTGTGTAATGGTGGCAACAATGGCGGTGTTACTGTCACAGTAACCGGCGGCACAACCGGCTATACGTATAACTGGACAGGCGGCATAGCGGGCAATCCGCTGACGGGCCGCACGTCCGGCACATATTATGTCACAGTTACCGATAGTAAAG
>CAZRNJ010000056.1:0-11129 GCA_964601385.1 uncultured Bacteroidales bacterium
CAGCAAGACGGTTAACAATGATATCGCCGGTAATACGTGCCGTTGATTTGAGCGATAATAATTCGGTTGCCGTAATTTTGCCTTCAACTTTACCGGAAATATCGCCATTTTTACAATTAATTTCACCAATAATAAGACCACTTCGCCCGATTACAAGTTTACCCGAAGTTGTGAGATTACCATTCAACTGGCCATCAATCCTGATGTCAGAATTACAAATAATGTTGCCTTTAATCTGCGTTCCGATATCAACAATATTGATACCATTCGATTCAACCTCACCATTACTGTACTTTGCCATTCGTCTGCTTTTAAGGTTTAGTTACTGCAATTTTACAAACAATTTAACAGAAAATCAAATAATTACATATTTATTTAACGAATTATCCATTATAACCCCATTTCATGTAAAGTGAGCCCCAGGTAAACCCTCCGCCAAAAGCCGACAGGATAATATTGTCATTTTTCTTCAGCCGTGACTCCCATTCACACAGACACAGAGGGATTGTAGCTGCTGTAGTGTTGCCGTATTTTTCAATATTAATCATTACCTTGGATGGGTCAAGTTCCATTCTCCGGGCAGTGGCCTCAATAATGCGAATATTTGCCTGATGCGGTACAAACCAGTCAAGATCATCTGCAGACAAATTATTTTTCTTCATTAGTTCAATTGAAGTATCAGCCATCTTCATGGTAGCATATTTAAAAACGGTTTGTCCTTCCTGATAGATAAAATGTTCACCAGCATCTACTGTTTCATGAGATGCAGGCCAAACAGAACCACCTGCTTTCATGTACAGGTTATGTCTACCTGAACCATCTGTGCCAAAAATAAAATCCTGAATACCGGTATCATCGTGAGTAGGTTCGAGCAGTACAACACCTGCCGCATCACCAAAAATGCAACAGGTAGAACGATTGGTATAGTCAACAATAGAAGACATCTTATCTGCACCGATAACCAATACTTTTTTACGGTTTCCGGTTTCAACAAATTGAGAAGCCGTTGCCAGAGCATATAAAAAGCCCGAGCAGGCAGCTCCTAGATCAAAACTAAAAGCATTAACTATTCCTGTTTTATCACTTATGATATTTGCAGTGGCAGGAAACGGATGATCACCGGTAACCGTAGCACAAATAACAAGATCAATCTCGTTGGGAGAAATATTTTTTTTCTTCAAAAGTTTATTTACAGCGGCTGCAGCCATATCTGAGGGCCCTTGTCCCTTTTCTTTTAAAATATGACGCTCTTTGATGCCGATGCGTTTCATAATCCATTCATCAGAGGTATCAACCATCCGGCTTAATTCATCATTAGTAAGAACATAATCGGGCACATATGCCTCAACACCTGTTATAACCGCTTTTATCATTTACTGAATGCTTTTATTATTTGGCCAACAAGATTTGACCGGATCATTTTATCTGTACGTAAAACCATATTTTTAATTGCTTTGTCGTTAGAGATGCCATGGCCGATAAATACCGTTTTATTTATACCCAGTACAGGCATACCTCCGTAATTTTCGAAGTTGAACCCTTCAAAAAAAGTATCATTGATATTACGCTTACGAATAAGATGATAGAAGGCCTCAGCTTCTTTTAAAATCACATTACCAACAAAACCGTCGCACACAATCACATCAATATCATCACGGGTAAACAAATCATTCGGTTCAATATTTCCAACAAACCGGAAATCCTTACTGTTTTTCATAATCTGATAGGCGCTCTTTGCGGCCAGATTTCCCTTCTCTTCCTCAGCGCCAATATTCAGCAGGGCAATACCCGGATTATTTATTGAATGCATACACTCGGCATATAACTTGCCCAAAATACCATACTCATATAATACATCGGGCTTACAGTCAGTATTTAACCCGACATCGAGCAGTACTTTTTCCTTTCCAGAAATCTGCGGAACAGTAGTAATAATCGCTGGCCGCTGTACACCTTCAACGGCTTTCACGGTATACATGGCTCCTATCAGCATGGCCCCGGTATTGCCGGCGCTGGCAAATCCATCAATCTTACCTGAAGTAAGCAAATGATAAGCAACAGCAATACTCGATTTGGGCTTTTGATTAAATGCCTTAACCGGATTATCACCCATTTCGATTATCTCATCTGTATGTACAATCTGAAACAGCGATGGATCACAATTCTGCTGCTTGCACACTGCCTGAATTTTCGACTCATCGCCGATTAGCACCAGTTGGGAGTCTGCCGGCATTTCACATTGGGCGAGTATAGCACCTTTAATAATGGCTTCAGGAGCATGATCACCACCCATTACATCTAAACCTACTCGTATCATCTACGCTGTAATTATGCAGCCACAACCTTTTCAATAGCCGGCTTGCCCTTGTAATACCCACATTCGGGGCATACACGATGATATACTACTGCTGCGCCGCAATTAGAACAAGAAACAACTGTAGGCGCTTTTGCCTTATAATGTGTCCTTCTTTTATCTCGGCGCTGTTTTGATGTTTTTCTTTTCGGATTTGGCATAATAAAATGTATTATTTGTTTAAAATCTTTTTCAATTCTTCCCAACGCGGGTCTATCTCTTTTGTTCCGGCTTTTTCATGTTCCCTTAATTTTTCTATCATTTCTCTGTTACATTGTTCTTCTGTCTCGTGTACCCGCTTAAACGGCAATGCAAGAACAATATTTTCATATACATACGGCGACAAATCAATCTCACCGGTTGACGGTGGTAAAATCACCATATCGCCTGCTCCTTCATCATCTACATCAGCAAACCTTACATACAAATCATTGCTGCTGTTTATCGGATATTCAAATTCATCAAGACACCGGTCACAAATCAGTGTCACCGTACCCTTTAGATTAAAACGAAAAAAAAGAAAATCCGGTTTATTTGTAAAATCAACATCAACAATCAAACTGCAGTTTTCAATGTCCGCGCTGTCAAATAAAGTAAGGAACGTATTGTCAATACGGTAAACAAAGTGATGTTCACCTTGTTTAAGCCCTTTAAAGGGTATGATATACTCTTTTAAAACATCCACCCCTTTCTAAAAAGAAACAGCAAAATTATAAAAAAAGTTAGATACTACCTTAATATAGAGTCATTTTCGGTTTTACCCACATGGAATCTTTGTTAAATAATTATAAATCAATAACTTATTATCAATGCTCGAAGTTTATTTAGCCCAAATTTCAATGAATGAATCGAAATTTGAGATTAATCCTTAAAAACCTGAGACAGTACCTGATATGAACGGATGTTGCCAATTCCCTCGAAATGAAGTTCAAAAAACCGGATCAGTTGTTCAGCCAGAGTATTCCGGATATCTTTGGGTATATCGTGAACTGTCTGATCACCGGAAGAAAGCAATATCTTGTCAAGATAATGTGCCTGCTCGGGCAAAAGATAATGAGGATGTTCAGGGGCTGATGCAATAAAAACTCCATTCAACAGATCAAAAACAGGGGTCTGGCTGCTAAACCTGCCTGTTGGGCGGATACCGAGAAATCCGGATAGTGAGACCATGAATACCAAAAGGAATGACGGTTGAAGTTTATTATCAGCATCAATTTTCTCAATAATTGTTTGAAGATAATCAAATAACCCGGTATTTGGTTCATGTTCAATTAACAGGCGATACAGTAACTCTGCAATAAACATGGCGATAGCACTTTTTACGACATCAAAAGGAAGAGACGAAAAAACCAAAGCAGGTTTCATTTCAATAATCCGCTGCAATTCCCGTTTGTCCCTGACATCTGCCTCAATATGTAGAATAGTGAGAGGTATAAGCATAGAAGCACGCACCGACCCGCGCCTGCTTTTAACTGTGTGTAACATGAATGCCATACGACCGGCCTGACGCGTATACATGTGCGCAATCATGCTACTGTCGCCGTAACGGATTGTATGCAGCAGTATTGCAGATGTTTTAATAATCATGTTTAATTAATAAACAATAATTTGGTCATGTGCGTTTTGCTGCCATCGGTGTTACTTAAAAAAACCAGATAAACACCGGTTTGAACACGCCGTCCCTTGTAATTTTTACCATCCCATGTGGCTTGTCCGCCAAGCGATTTGGTTTCATAAACCAGGTTTCCGTTGATATCGGTAATTTTAACAATGGTATTTAAGATAAGTCCTGTAATTGTAATAAGTCCGTGATAATCTTCCCTGACCGGATTCGGGAAAACATAAACATCTTTAAAATCATTATTGGGTTCGCTGGCATCACTGCGATAAGAAATGATACCACGGTCGGTGCCAAAAAACACTTCACCCGATTCGGGATCAATAGCAATGGCTGTTATATAATTTGACAAGAGCGGACTATTCTCCCGTGTATAATGTTTAAGTTCTTTACTGCCATCGGCAGATACGAGATACACACCCGATTTGACGGTTCCAAACCATTTCCGGTTCGCTCCATCAACAGCAATGGCATTGATTGCTTCGGTTCCCAGAAAATAATCGGCCTGATCAGTTCCGTCATTACGCGGTATCTTCACCTGATTTCCCTGATAATTAGTACCGCTGAACACATCGCTGGTATTAAAATAAGCAACAGGTCCCTCAATGGTACCCACCCATATATTTCCTTCCTGATCAGCAGCAATACATTTCAGTTCGGTAAATTCATGATTATCTTGATTGAGTACTTTTACCAATACTTCCCGGTCATCAGCATCATTATCGGGTGTGCCTGCATAGTCATAAACAAAAAGACCCAGAAAGCCGGCAGTATTCTGCAATACAAGCCATAAATAATTATCCCTGTCAACTGCAATACCTTTGATAAACTGATTTTTAAATGAAGCATATTTAACCGGAAATTTTGTCCACACTCCGGCCGAAGATATCATATATAATGGTTTATTGACCAGATGCTCGGTAAAATAAAAATTACGGTTATCATCATACGTCATTGCCGAAACACGCGAATAATTTTTATCGAAGCCGGGAACCGTTTCAATAATACTGTTGGTAATATCATACCGTTGATCGAATAAATAATTTTTCACCTCACCCAAACCGTATCCAAAATAACCAATCCACGCATCACCTGCATTAGAAACATGTGCCTGTACCACCGTTGCATTCACGGCAGACATAGCCAATGGGTACCATGTATTGTCTTTCATATAATTAACGCCAAATCCTTCCCACCATTTTTCTTCGCTTAATTTACCACAGGCCACCCAAACAGTATTCTTATTAATGGAGATAGATTCGGACCGGATGCTGGACGGGCCATTCGGGAACACCCCGGGCTCAACAGCGCCGGAGGAAGAACTTCGGATTAACCCTTGTGTTTTATCGGCTAACCATAAATTACCGGCTGCGTCATAAATTGCATCAGCTTGTGCACCCGAAGAAGCAGAATGAATAACATTATTTGAAGAATTAAAAACATCTGCCTTTTGTGTTCCGGTCGCCACCAGTTTACCATAACACGAATTAAGCGTAAAACAATCGGTATACGAACCACCCGGTAATAACTGCCAAACAGAACCATTAAAATAATAGATTACATCAGCAGATGCAGACGAATAATTTGCATATACAAAACCGTTCACTGCTTCAATAGCATTAAACTTTGCAGAATAAGGAAGAGGAGCATCCTGTACCCTGCTCCAGTTTTGATAATCCACAAGTGTCGTAAGATTATAAGATGCCTTATAAATGCCACTTTCGGTGGCAGCATATAATTTTGAACCATCGTATGTAAGATCAAAAACCTCAATCGCCGATCCGTTAGGGCCGATATAGTACTGATCCTTCACCTCCATTTTATTCAGGTCAACAGTAACAATTCCAAAACCACAGGAAAGGAAAACATAATTACCGATAAATAGAATATTATTTATATTTTTCTTCCCCACAATACTTTTACTGTAGATATCCGAAAAATTAATAATATTATCACCCCTGATCAAATCAATATTTGTATTGGAATAAGCCACCATCAATAGATTTAACGCCGGGGAATAACGGATAGCTGACACACCGATATCATTCAATCCATTTGCTTTGGATAATTTATACAGTTCATTATCGCTATGATTGAGATAAAACAGCGCACCGCCCGATGTTGCGCAATAGATACGTGTTCCGGCATCTTCAATCAGGAATGCAGTATTGTAAGGAAGGTGATCGCGCCACTGGCCAAGCGCTATCTGTGCATGTAATACCTCAATACTAAATACAAACACCAGGATAGCAATACTTTTGCGACAACGGAATAGCATTAGTTTTTCCAGATTAAACGTAAAAAAAGTTAAAATAATATATCTGCGATGATTTATTCCGGTTTAAGCAAATAGTCCTTTAGTTTTTTAAATGCCAGCGCCCTATGGCTAATCTTGTTTTTTTCGTTAACAGGCATCTCGGCAAAAGTCCGGCTATATCCTTCAGGAAGAAATACAGGGTCATAGCCAAAACCATCCGTACCCCTTCCATGCTTTATTATTTCACCATTAACAATTCCATCAAAAAGCAGTTGTCTGGCACCATCAACAAATGCAATAACACAACGAAAGCGCGCCTTACGGTTTGTTACACCGTTAAGTTCAGACAATACTTTTACAATATTATCGGCAGGACTGCAATGATTACCGGCATAACGGGCTGAATACACTCCCGGAGCACCATTTAATGCGGCAATTTCAAGTCCGGTATCATCAGCGAACACGGGGATATGAAATTTCTCAAAAATAAAATTTGCTTTCTGCAATGCATTACCTTCAAGAGTGTCTTGCTCTTCGGGGATCTCACCAGAAAAACCAATTTCATTTAGCCCAACCAATTCAATGCTTGTTCCAAGCAATTGCCTGATCTCGTTTAATTTATGAATATTATTAGTTGCAAAGACAAGTTTTTTCATTTTAACAGTTATTTTCATATTACGGCAAAAAAAAACAAGAACCCTGAAGGATTCTTGTTTTCATAATACATAAACATTAAATTAATATCATCCGCCACCGGCCCTGAAACCGCCACTAAGAGTAACCGGACGTGGGTTAATACACATAACAGGCACCTTAGCGCTGTTAGCAATAATGTATTGTTCATCGGGTCCCATTACAAAATCAGCAAATCCAAGATTCCGGCTTGTCATTATAAGAATAAGATCAGCTTTAATCTCTTTCGAATAATGAATTGTTTCAACCGGGAATGGATCTTTCCCTTTTTGTGTAATTATTTCATAGTCAATCTCATGTTGCTGCAAATATTTCTTGGCAAATTGAATATTACCTTCAATGTTTTTCCGTAAAGTAGGATCAGTGCGTTTAAAAATATGAATCTTGCAGTGGTAATGCTTGGCAAGATAATAAACCCAGTTAAGTTTCTCGCGTGTTTCGCGCTGAAAATCCACGGGGAATACTACATTTTGCATACGGCTGTTCTGCGGTTTATCCTGCACAACGATAAAAGGCACTTCGGAGTTAACAATTACCTTCAACGCCCAGCTACCAGTAAGTTTTTGCATGCCTCTTATTCCATGCGTACCCATGATTACGAGGTTTGCTTCAAGTTCGGTGGCCAGTTCGCCAATAGTTGTAAAAATACTCCCGGCCCGAACAACTGCTTTTACCGGAACATTATTTTTCTTCTGTAATTCATCAGCAACCACTACTAGTTTCTTATTGGCCTCATCAATTTCGTTCTCGTTTTTAACAATATGTACAAGTGCTATATCATTACCGATTCGCTGAGAGATAATGAGTGCATGTTCATAAGCATATTCAGCGATATGCGTAAAATCCCATGGGATTAAAATAGTGTTGTCTTTTCCTGCCATATAGGTTATATTATTAAAAATTAACTACTTACATTACTTCCGAAACATAAATCTGCATGTATAAATATAATACTTTTTTTAAAACCCACCAAATTTATCTAAAACAAAAATATACATTTTTAAATTTACCGGTTAAAAACTGATAATTATAAATTATTGAAATAGTTACGAATACGACTAAAAAAAGTGTTTTCTTCCTGGTCAGGGGCAGGAATAAAATTTGCCGATTCCGCCATTTTTTCAATATTTTTTTTCTCTTCTTTTGTTAATGTTTTAGGTATCCATACGTTGATTACAACAAACAGGTCGCCTCTTCCATATCTGTTTATATCAGCCACACCTTTATTTTTAAGCCGCAGTATTTTTCCTGGCTGGGTTCCTGGTTCTATTTTAATTTTCGCATTACCTTCAATAGTTGGAATCTCAACCTGTGCGCCTAATGCGGCTTGTGGAATGGTAATATACAGATTATAAAAAAGATTATTTCCATCGCGGGTAAGTAAAGGATGTGGTTCTTCCTCAATAAGAATCAGCAGGTCGCCATTAACACCGCCACGCACGGCGGCATTGCCTCTTCCGCTAACAGTAAGCTGCATACCCGCTGCTACGCCCGCAGGAATATCAACAGTAATCACCTCATCCTTCTGGACAATTCCCTCGCCATAACAACTGGTACATTTTTTGGTAATCGTTTTTCCCTCGCCGCCGCAAGACGGGCATATTCCCGATGTCTGCATCTGCCCGATAAACGTATTTGTAACACGTGTTACCGTGCCCGATCCCTTGCATGTTGAACAAGTATTAAATGATGAACCACTGGCAGCACCAGTTCCATCGCAGGCAGAGCACTTTACATATTTATTTACTTTTATTTTTTTCTGTACGCCTTTAACAACATCTTCCAGCGTAAGCTTAACTTTAATCCGTATGTTCGAGCCCTTATTAACACGCCGTCCGCTTCTGCTACGGGAACTACCAAATCCAAAATCGGCAAATCCGCCAAAAATATCGCCGAAATGAGAAAAAATATCATCCATAGAAATATTTTCGGCCGAAAATCCGCCTGCGCCACCTGATACCCCGGCATGTCCAAACTGGTCGTAACGGGAACGTTTATTATCATCACCAAGCACTTCATAGGCCTCGGCTGCTTCTTTAAAATTTGCTTCAGCCGTTTTATCGCCCGGGTTACGGTCGGGATGATACTTCAGCGCCTGTTTGCGATAGGCCTTTTTTATCTCCTCCTTCGATGCATTACGCTGAACCTCAAGAACTTCATAATAATCGCGTTTCGCTGCCATATCTTATCCTCCTGTTATTCAGCCACAACCACCTTAGCAAACCGGAGAATCGTATCGTTCAAATAATACCCTTTTTGAACAACATCAACAACCTTTCCTTTCATGGACTCTTCGTTTGCTGCAACCCGGGCAACTGCCTCATGTTCATCAGTAGTAAACTCTTTCCCTTTTGCATCAATCTCTTTTACTCCATTTGTCGCTAAAAAAGCTCTGTATTTACTCATTATCAATACATAACCATCTTTAACGCCTTGTAAATCAACCGATTTATCAATCATTTCCTCTGCTCGGTCAAAATCATCCATAATTGGCAACATATTTTCAATCAGGTCTTTAGATGCAGTTTTTATCATATCTATCTTTTCCTTTAAAGTACGCTTGCGGTAATTATCGAACTCGGCTGCAAGGCGAAGATATTTTTCCCTCCATTCATTTAATTCATTTTCAATCAATGATATACGCTCATTGATTTTTTGATCCTCCGTACCTTCAACCGGTAATTGATCGGCAGTTTCACCCACAATATCCGCTTGTGGATGCTGTTCATTCAACTCTGATTCCCGGACAATATCATCACTCATATATTCAATACTTTAGCATTTTGGTGTATACAAAAGCCCTGCCATTTATACTTTTTTGACAATTTGGCACAAAAACAAATACTGAGACAGTTTATACCAATTGAACAAATCTGTAAATGGACTAAACATTTGTTGCATCGGCATTATACAGATGATATCTGGACTAAATTATAATTTCCAAATGGCATTATCTGTAAAAACTATTCAGTATATTTTTAACAATTTAACGCGAAATAAAACCAAAATATGTAGTTTTATCAAAATGACAAACAGAGATGCGTTATGCCATCAGTGATATCCATGGATGCCTGAAAACCTTCCGCCAACTGCTCGAAAAAATCCACTTTTCGTCCATTGATGAATTATATCTTCTGGGAGATTATATTGACCGTGGACCCGACAGCAAAGGAGTGATTGATTACATTTTAGAATTACGAAAGACCCACACTGTTGTTACTTTACGGGGCAATCACGAAGATATTTTTCTAAAAACATTGAATAAAGAAATACCCATACAAAAATGGCTGGAAGCGGGTGGTAATAAGACCCTTGCCAGTTATGCGATCAAACCGTATGAATATTTTTACGAAAATCCATTCCCGGGCATACCGCAAGAACATCTTATTTTTTTTAAAGAAACGCTGTTCTTTTACCGACTCGATGGATACTGGCTTGTACATGCCGGACTGAATTTTGAACATGATGATCCGTTCGCCGATTTGCCTTCCTGCCTTTGGAAGCGCTCTGTAGAACCGGACCCCGCCAAACTTGGGAAAAACATCATTGTGCGCGGACATACACCACAACAAATTGAAAAAATACGCGCTACAATTGAAAAACAAGATGCCGATATAATCAGCATAGATGCCGGATGTGTCTACACCAGTCGCCCGGAGCTTGGCCATCTGGCTGCTTTTAATCTGGATGAAAAAAAAATCGTCAGCATAGCAAATATTGATATCTGAATTATACCCAAAATGAATAATTCGAAACTTTACTTCACAGATCAGGGCAGCGGAGCGCCAGTAGTTTTGCTGCATGGCTATTTTGAGAACCATACAGTATGGGAATCCTGCACGGCAGAACTATCCGGCTTCAGCAGGGTGATTTGTCCGGATATTCCCGGACATGGCTTCTCGCCGGTTATAGGCGAAGTGCACAGCATGGAAGATATAGCATCGGCAATAAACGATATGCTTGATGATGCGGGTATTGATAAATGCTTTCTTTTCGGGCATTCGATGGGCGGATATGTCGTGCTGGCTTTTACAGAACTTTATCCGCAGCGGTTGTACGGTGCCGGACTAATCCACTCCATTGCCCATGCCGATACTGAAGACCGGAAGCAGTTGCGCAGGCAAGCTATTCAAATCATTTTAGCCGGAAGAAAAGACGAAATCATCCGCATGCATGTACCCAAATGTTTTGCCGGCGACCACCTAAAC
>CAZRNJ010000057.1:0-11126 GCA_964601385.1 uncultured Bacteroidales bacterium
CCGTTTGGTTAATTACATCCGACAGGCGGTTTACGGTAAGCATATCGCCGGCAAACGCCAGGTCGAAAAATTGGGTGAAGAAGTTTGATGCTCCCGAGCGTTTCTCTTCATAGTCCTGTCCGGTAACTACAACCCATGGCAGGCAGAGAGTCAATATCAGTATGCAGGTTTTCAATATTTTTGTTTTTTTCCGGGGTATCAATACCTGATGATTTTTATTGTTTTAACACTCATCGCTGCGTTTATCCTGAACAGGTAAATACCCGGCGGTAAAGTATGCAGGTTGTAGTTTTCGGTAATTAATTGTGCATCCGGGTATTCTTTATGGTCAATCAGTATGCCGTTTACCGAGTAGAGCTGTATTCCCATCCGGCATGGCTTATTTGCTTCGGCTCTAAGAGTGATGATCCCATTGGATGGGTTTGGATAAGCCACTGCTGAATTAAGCAGTACGAGTTTATTGTTTTCTATGGTGCTGTCGATCTGATGTTGTTCGAAGGGTGAAATATTTTTATATCCTTCCACATAAATAATTTTTGAAGTTGAGTTAGAGCATACGCCATTACTGACGTTCTGCTCTATCAAATAAATACCCGGCCTGTAGAACACATGCAATGGTGATGGCTGATAGCTTGTTGATCCATCGTCGAAATTCCAGTAATAGTCAATAGGATCAGGAAACGACATATCAATAAAGTGTACAGTGTCGCCGGCATTCAGCTTGCTCGCTACCAGAAATCCGGCAGTGATGGGTCGGTCCGATTCAGTAAGTATTATTGTATCAGTGGCTGTGCATCCGTTTCTGCTGACTTCAACAGTATATATTCCCGGCAGTTGCGCGTTGATTGATTGTTGCATGGAAGTAAAACCATTGTTTGCATTCCACGAATAGGATGAGGATGGATTTCCTGCATCAAGCACAATTGATTCGTTATTGCACAGATACTGGTCATTCCCCAGATCAACACGGGGAACTGGGATGACCGAAAGATTCATCGTGTCGGTTACTACACATCCGTTGGTTTGTTGAACTCTGATCCACCATTTTCCGCTTGCATCAGGTGTGATTGACTGGCATGTAGCGCCGTTGCTCCAGAGTATATGGCTGTTGCTGTCTGTTAACGCTGCCGACAGTGTGATCCTGTCATCTGAACAGATGGTTTTGTCAGTTCCCAGATCAACCGGAAAAACAGGTAAAATATTTACATGAGTACTGTCGGTATTAATACATCCTTGCGGACTGGTGATAGTGAGCAAATAATTGCCGGTTGATAAAACAGCAATGGTTTGAGCAGTGCTTCCTGTGCTCCATTGATAGTATGAGCCGGGATTCATAGCATGGAGTGTGGCGGGTCCGCAATGAGTGATCCAATCGTCGAGGGGAGCTGAAGGCAAAGCGTCAAAAAATATAGCTGCCGGATCAGATATGGTTGAACATCCGTGCCGGTTGGTCACCCAAACGCTGTATTGGCCGCTGCTCACGATCATTATTCCGGCAGTGGTTTTGCTATTCGACCACAGGTACGAGCTGAAATTTCCCGCATCGAGAAAGATAGTATCGCCAATACAGGAGTGCCTGTCGCCTCCCAATGATACCGTGGGAAGAGGATGAGCGATACTATTTATTCTGCCGGTAGCCGAGCATCTGTTGCGGTTGGTAACGGTAACAGTATATTCACCGCTTTGTGTAATGGTAATTAATTTTGATGTTTGTCCGTTCGACCAGTGATAGGTGCATTGGTTAATGTCGGCATAGAGAATAGCATAGTCGCCCGCACAAAAAGCGCTGTCACCGGTGATGCTGAATACCGGGAGCGGGAATACGCTAATATCAATATCATCATAGTACCGGCATAGGTATTTGTTTGTAACGGTTTGGGTATAATGGTCTGTTACCGGCCGGTCGGTATATCTGCCGACTTCAATCACTGCATTAGTTGATCCATTGTTCCATAAAAACCGGTGTTCAGGGATATCTTTCCCGATTCGCATCGAATCGCCGCTGCAGAGCGATGTATCATTTCCGAGTTCGATGATGGGTAATTCATGAATTCTGATTATTGCCGTATCAGTTCCTATGCATCCTTCAGGACTGGTAACTGTAACTGAGCAAAACTGATCTGTATCGGTGCGGAATGTTCTGTTTGTTGAGCCATCGTGCCACCGGTAGCCGAAGCCCGGGTTTTGTGCATCAAGCACTGCCTGACCGCAATAGGCAGTATCTTCATTCAGGTTAACGATAACCTGTGCATGCAAAATTACCATTACCGAATCATGGCCTCTGCAACCGTTGCTGTTATCGGTTACAGTGACACCCACAGGCCCGGTGTTGACGATTGTGATATATTCGGATGTGTGGCCTGTTGTCCACTGGTATGTTGAGTTCAGGATACCTGCTGCAAGGATCAGCGAGTCGGCGCATGTTCCGGTACTATCGCCCAAATCAACTGCCGGTAATGAATAAATGGTAATTGTATCTTTAACTGTATGAATACAACCTGAATCGGAAGTTGCAATAAGCGAAACCTGATATTCGCCCGGTGCCCCGAAAAGGTAACTGCATATTGTATCGGCACAGACGAGCGTGTTTGTTGTTGTTCCGTCGCCCATATCCCAGGAGATGGTAGAGGTGTTGTACGACATCGTATCAATAATTATTTGTGTGTTTTGGCCGGCGCACTGATTAATCCCATAAAATCCGGTATAGGGCAGTTGCAATACAGTAATTAATTGATCTATAGGTTCGGGACAGCCATCCGATGTTATCAGCTCCAGACGAATCCGGTATTGGCCCGGATGTGAAAACGTGTGTTCAAATACCGGGTTGGAGGCATCTGTGTAACCCAGGTTTGTGTCGGCATGATACCACTGGTATCCTGTAATTAGCGCGGCAGGGGTGCCTTCTGTTGGTTGCATAATGGTAGGATTTCCAAAACAGGCGGTTGTGTGATAAAAGCTGCTGGTTACTTTTGGATAGATGGTGATTGTATTTGACTGTGAGGATTTGCATCCATGCGCCGATTGCATTTCCAAGGTAACGGTATACTCTCCCGGCTGATGGTATGTGAATAAAGGATTCTTTTCAATTGATGTAGTTTCGGGAAAATTTCCGAAATGCCATTTATACGCCGAAGTGTCCGGATCCCATGATTCATTAATAAATAATGGGGATAAATGTTGATGCTGGAAGCAACGGTTATTGGCAGTAAACATTGCTTCGGGTACCGGATAAATAATTACCGGCTGTTCATCAGATGCCCGGCAGCCATAATGGTTGACGGCTGTGAGCATTAAATACGATGAATTTCCGAGGGAGAAAAAGATAAGTGTATCACCGGGATATGTAACTGAGAGTATCGAATTATTCTCATACCATTCATAGCGTATTGAACCGGTATTAACCGAAAGGTTATGCACCGGTGTTGAATATCCGTAGCATACGGGAGTGGTTGAGAAGCGGGCATCAGGCATCGGTTTAATGAAAACAGTACCTGAAACTGAATCGGCACAACCCCACTTGGATATACTGATTAGCGTGACAGGATGAAACCCCGGCGTAGGAAATGTTATGTATGCAGCATCCTCCGGAGAAATAGTAACAGCCGTGTCGGCGGTTTTCCACCGGTAGTGGGAAGTATGGATGAATGTAGGGTCATTGGCGCGTAAAATACTATGGTTGCCAAAACAAACATTGGTAAGGGCTCCTGTATCGAAAGAGGGATATACTGCAGGCGAGATATATGTAGTGATGATTGTGTCGTCACTACAGGCAAACTGGTTTACAGCAGTTAATCTGATGTTGTAATTTTTTGGATCGGTGAAATGTATCCGGAGGTCAGGGCTGGGATTTTCTACAGGATCAATCCTTCCGGTTGAGAAAAATAACGAAGTACCTGAAATAATTGTGTCGAGGGAAACAAAAATAGAGTCATCATCATTAATTTTCCATTGGCATGAAAATAGTGATCCGGAGGTATAGTTTTCAATTAGTATGGTATCATTGGTGCTGACACAGGGATAGGGGATTTGGAAAGTTGCCAGGGGCAGTGGATGGATAGTCAGCAGAAAGCCGGTATCGGTAACACATCCTTGCGGCGAGGTGTATGATACCAGGACTTCGACCGGATAGGGACTTGAAGTATTGTATTGATGAACCGGTGAATAATCGTCTGAAAAATTACCATCGCCAAAATCCCAGGAATATCGTCCATCCTGCACAGCAGAATCGCGGAAGAATACAGATTCATTTTTACAAAAGAATTTTTTCTTTATTCCTGCAGCATCCTGAGCATAGCAACGCACGGGTGTTTTTCGTCGTGTGATAACAATAACGGTATCGGCATTAATGCATCCTTTGGGTGATGTTACCCGGAGTATCAGCGGGAAAGTATCGTTCAGGGCATAGCTGTCGCTGCTCATAGTAATAGCAGCCATACCCGGGGAATAATGTGAAACGGATGCAGGCGGAGTAACCGAATAGCTGTAATCGGGATAAGCAGTAAACGGAATATCTACCTGTACGCCTTCACAAACAAAATGGGTGTCGGGTATGGAAATTGCCGGCAGGATCCGGCATTTATCTTCTGCCAGTGTATAGTAATAGGGCTTAACTGTAAACGGGTCCGACACAATAATGTTAGCCGTTGTATCGGCTGTTCCTTTCAGGTTGTACAGACGCCCGTTTGTTTGCCTCTGCCATACCACCAGATCCTGCTCATTCTGACGGTACAAGTCGGTGTGAAGGTATTTGAGGGATACAGCGCCATAGTCGGCCATGTGGCCGAATATCGAGGGAGTAATCCTGAATGTTTTTTTTATGGAGCCATTGGTAATACTTGTGTCTGAGTTATGATTACGCTGAATAAAAAGGATTCCCAGATCCCGGTTGAATGATACTCCCAGTCCGGCAGCATCAGCCCCGGGTGTTATTCTTTTGTATGCTCTGATGGCTCCGGACAGCGAGTCGGTAATATGGCCAGCCGGTGATTCGCCGGACAACAGGCCACCATAGCGGTATATCTCCGGCCTTGTATCGTATAACCACAGATTGTTATTGTTCAGGTTTAAATTGCTTCCTGCAAAACAGATAGAATCAAATGCCCTGCAGGATATAGACAGTTTCAGATTCGAACGGTCAAGCAGCACCGTGTTAAAATAAACAGAGGTATCGCCACAAAGGATTTGTTCTTTATGGCCTGAAAAAATTATTTTCCCATAGGTGCGCGGATCCTGGTTTTCGGCATCAAGGTATGGATTGGATGAGGAGCAGAAGAGCGCACCGGTATGGTTTTTCAGCGTGTCTTTCAGGATAATAACACCCGTGTTGTGTATATTATGCCCATCGGGCCGTGATGAAACGGCATGCAGGTTACCGGGGATATACAGTGTATCGTTAGCCGACAGCGTGAGTCGTATTTTCTGTAACGACATATTCAGTGGCTGCCCCATCATTACAAACGGCCGGTAAAAAAGCATCAGCAGAAATATTGTTATGCATGACCGGTAAGGGTTGATTTTGTATTTATTGCTACAAAGCATTTTTCTGCCGGAAAATAAATCCGGAACTGCGAAATTATCCGCGACATCAGATGCAGCAAATTAAAAACGGATAAAAAATCAACAATTAACAATTAAGCGGGAATAAGGAATTATAAATGTTTAACAGAGGTTATGAAATAATATTTCCTGAAATTTTATTCGATAAGGAGGAAGTTTTTTACTTACTTATTTATTATATGCGGGGAAAAAGAAAAAGGGGTCTGTTCATTAATTGCAATGCAACAGAAACCATTCTATTGTATAAATGGGCTTAAATACAATCATCCTGTTTTGGCTATTGCTTTAAACCCATCATAATAGCATGATTATATGTGTTTTTTAATACATATTTCGAATCGCTAAGCTTAAATTATATGCTGAATTTGCGTAAAAGCGGTTTATCGGCAAATATACTTTGTTCATGAATTTTATCCGTTAAAAACTGTATTTGATTGTTGTTTCTTCAAATATGTTCATTGATATTCAATTATAGCGCTTTAATAGTCATATTTTGTTAAAATATTTTTTTTCAATTGGTCAATATTGAATGTTCATGAACAACATTTTGCTCTCTGTGTGCCTAATTTAATAGTATGAAATTATATTAATAATAGATAATTTATTGATAAACAATTATTTGTATTTAAATGTAATCATATAATGAATCTGATTTGCAATGAAAATGAATTTTATAAATAATTGATTTTAAATGACATAAGATTTTAATGCAACATTTGTGCTAAAAATGAGACAATAGAGCAGTATTAAAAAAATAAAGAACAATTCTTATGAAAATTACAAAAAGTAACCGGATTAAACAACTGATTTGTTATCTAGTGTTTATAATGATGAATCTGTCTTTGTTGGCAATACATCCCGATCTCGATACGCTTGATTTCTGGATAAGGGTCAATAAAGGGTTTTCTAAATGTCCGCCCATTGGCGGATATGCCGGTGAGGCCGAGTGGTATGTGGATAATTTTACTGTTGTTAAACTATTGCACAGACACGGTCTGGCTTATGCCATGATTAGCTATGGTAATGCTTATGAAAACAAACAAACCTGCCCCTCTGGCTTATATTATCACGATACTATAATTAATCGCTGGATAAAGGTAGCGCAAACTCCTTCTGATATTTATGAGGTGATGAAAGTGTTGTCAAACGGGGATGATATATTTATGATTTGTGAAGCCCCAAAATATACGTATGGAAGGATTTATCAGCATACCACTGATTATGTTAATTATCCGAATGGATGGAAACTTATTAGTAAAGGGATTTATTATACCCTTGAGAACAGTGAAGTATTTTCTAATGCTGAGATTACGGCCTGCGGTGGTAATCCGGCTGATGAGGATATCTGGAGTACATATCATTTAGGACCAGTTCAGGCAATTGGAGATACTATTTTTGCATGGTTCTGGTCCCGTGCCTGTCCCGGAAAAAACAAAATGGGGAAATTTAGTGTAAAGGATGGCGACTGGCGCTTCGAAAACCTTGCAACTGCTCCACATCAGAGACCCGATGGAAATGATGGTAATAATATGGTGATTACAGATTATATTGGCGGCTTTTTCCGGTTCTTCCTTATTTATGAAAGTCCTGACCTTGACGGGGTTTGTGATTATGATATTTGTGCTGCTTCTACTCCTAAGGGATGGCCTTATACCAGTTATGTAGAACCATGTACGCCAACCTTTGTATATGTTTGGGATCCAAGGGGTAAGGAGTGGAGAAATATTAGCAAGGGTCCTAACTGGACCAATTTTACAGGCAGTGATTGGGCATCTGGTAGCATATATACCAGTTGGGATAACGAACATCTATTTATGAACAATCAAACCGGGACGTATGAATGGCAGGGCGACCGTTGGGAACATGTAAACGACCGGACAAAAACGATTGCCATTGTAACTACAAATGGTATCTATTATTATGGTGCAACGAACAGCGGCAGCTTAGGCGGGGGAGGTATGTTTAACGAGCGTTTTATTAATGCTAATTTTATGATCCTCGGGCCTTATGAAGATCCGAATTGTGTTTGTAACGAAGGTAATTATTGTACTGCTTATGAAAGATGGATGACACCCGATGATGGTCGCACAATCTACGCGATTCAGCAAAACCGCGATCCGATTAATTGTAATGGACAGGGAGCGCCCGATGATGGATGGAAAGATATTGGTATTTACCGTCTTATCGTGAATCCTAACAAGGTTCAGTCGTCTCGTAACCTGCATGTCGAAACCGCTACTTATTTAGGTGGCACCGGTGGCTCAAATGATGCCGTTAATGTTGGTGTTGGCGCAAAATACCGGCTTTTTGTGGCTGGTAACTTTGCCGGTATTACTGGAACCAAGGCCTCTGGTTATACCAATTTGACAATTAATGGAGCCAACTCTACTGACCGAGGAAAAATTCTGATCCTGAATACCTTCGGCGATACTATTTTGAATGCGGTTACATTAAGTTCTAAAATATGGGACTTCGAAATACAGAATCATTCGCCTTACCGTATGGTAGTCACCAGCCAGTATGGTGTTAATGTACTGGACTCCACGGGCCGAAATATAGTTTGGAGCAAGACACAGGCACAACTTACAACAGACGGCCTTTATGGCACCAATTCCGATGTTATACTTTGTGATATTGATGATCAGGGCAATGTAGTGGTGATGCGCGGACAAACCAATAGCGGGACCCGCAACAATTCGCCTTTTAAAAATCAGGCAGGGTTTATGGTTTATTCATCCGCAGGAGTGAAAAAAACCGGTAATACGAATGTGTTTGATGGCGGAAAAGGAATTATGGATATAACAATCAATAAGGATACTGTCTTTGTAATCTATCAGGTGCAACGCAATTTTGCTATTGATCCCAATGTGGCTATGCCGAATTGTAAGGATGCCGGCGGATATGCCGGTCAACCTATCCAACAGCCGGTGCTCAGAGGTTATGTCAATAACGGGTCATCTAATCCTATGACTCAATTATGGCAGACATGGGGCTTTTTAGATAATGAGTTGTATTACGATATGGCTGATGCTATGCCGACTAAAATAAATAATGGCAAAGATGGTAAGATTTATGCTATGGGCGAATCGGCAGGCGGTAACAGCGTATTCCGGTGGAACGGAAAAACGACACCATCTAAAAATTATGCCTTAACAGGTAATTGCTCTGCTCCAAGTAAGAATGTAACTATTGATATGTACAGCTCTATTTTTTCTACTGCATCGGCGCATATCAATTATATCTGTACTATCGATCCAAGGACCGGAAATGTTCTTCGTGGCATGTGGCTGGTACCACGCCTTGTTTCAAGCGGACAATGGATTTCCAATACCTTTGATACTGATAATGGTTATATTCATGCTGATGATAAGGGATTTGTATATATCGGCGGCGGGTCCATGGCTTATTATCCTAACCGTGAAGTGCAGTATATTAACGGGCGTTTAATTGGTAAATATAAAGGTCCTGATAATGTCATCTGCGTATTAAATCCGGAATATACACAGCGTACATTTATCGGCTCTTTCAGCGATTCACTTGGCTCGGGCTATGTAACCGGTGTGGGGATTAAAGATAATATTATTGCAGCAGTGAGTATTGCCGAAACAGGGAAAATGATTACCGGTGGTACACGCATCGTTGATCCTGTTTATCAGACCAAAGAGTTCCGTCGCGACTGGGCTATGAATAAAGATCCCTTCAACCTTGATTGGAATGGCACTAATGCTAATCAGGATTGTTATCTGGATGTGTGGTATCAGGATATATGGAATTACTCACAGGATACTCTTGAGCCCAATCCTCTGCCCAGTGATACAATTATCTGTGATTCGGCATTTTTCTGTAAATCTGATTTCAGAGTGAAAGAAATGCCAATCCCCGATTATTTGTGGAGTCCGAAGGAAACAGATATTAATGTTTGTGTAAACCAGGATATCACCTTCGAAAGTTTAGATGTTTGTGGTATTGGTTGGAAATGGGATTTCGGACAAGGATCGAACCTGCTGCCGGGTACTGTCGGTAAAGGACCCTGGACAGTACATTATTCAACCCCCGGGTTGAAAGATGTCACTCTATGGACTACTTTGGCAAGTAAGACCGATGATTGTTCAGATACCAATATAGTTGATAAAGAAGAAAAAATCGCATATGTCAATGTTTTGTCTAATTCTTTAACATTAAGTAGTATCACAGGACCTTCGGTCGCATGTGAAGGACAAACAGTGACCTATGAAGTACTTCCTGTTTATGGCATTGATGAGTACCAGTGGACAGTGCCTACCGGTTCAGTTATCCTCGACGGACAGGGATCAAATAAAATTCGTATTACCCTTGGTAATACATCCGGACAGGTTCGGGTGGCGGCACTTTATCCTTGTGGTTCAACCCCTGCTGTTGTTAAAAATGTTACGATAAATCTTGCTTCAGCCAAAGCGGCAACACTCATTGTTGGCAATCCTTCTCTGAGTGCAGGAGATAATGCCCTGCGAACCCGACTGATTACCCAGGGCTATACAGTGACTGTTATTGAAGATAGCGCCGCTAATGAGTTCAATACAGGTTGCGCCGATCTTATTGTTATTTCCAATAGTGTTGATTCGGCTTACGTGAATTATAAATTTCGTGATGCTACGGCTCCGGTTATTGTGATGAAACCGGCATTATTTGACGATATGAATTTTACCTATGCTACACCCAATAGCGATTATGGTAAAATTTCTCCGGTAACACAGGTTTATCTGGTTGATGGAACCCATGAACTGGCGGGTAAAAGGCCTGTGGGAAATAATACTGTTTATAGTGTTGCTTCAGGGGTTAATTATGGGTATCCCAGCGGAACAGCATTTCAGATTGCAACAACAACTGCTGCCAATGTCTCACAGGTAACCATTTTTGGATATGAAGAAGGTGCGGCTATGAAATCAGGAAGTATTGCCCCTGCGCGGCGTGTGGGCTTCTTCCTTGATGAAGCCGGTGCAGCAAATATTACCGCAGCCGGCGATTCACTCCTTTTTTATTGTATTTGCTGGGCAGCCGGTACTTGTCCTACAAATAAAACATTAAGCATTACCTCGGTGAATGATCTGATTGTTTGTCCGGGCGATACCATCTTGGTTAGTTATGATGCAAATCCCAAATTTGGTGTACAAACAATTACTCCGCCTACTTATCCGATAATTATTGATAATACCAGTTTCAGATGTTACAGAGATGGGAGCTACCAATATTGGTCAGATGTTACAACTATTTCCGGTTATTACGGGAGTAATTATACCTTAAATAATGATGGCTTTACCCGGAGTGACCAGGTCGCTTTGTATGTTCCGGATATCCCTTATGATGGTACTTATCAGGTGCAGGTGTGGCATCCGCAGGACGCATCTTTTGCTTCCTCAGTACCCGTATGGGTGGTTTATAATGGTGGGGCTGATACCAGCAAAACCAATACAATCAGCCAGCGTACCGGTGGCGGAGCATGGAAGACCATTGGTAATTTTTATTTTAAGGCAGGCCAGAAAAATAAAGTGTTGATTTGGGTATATGGGGCAACAGGTGGCAATGTAGTATGG
>CAZRNJ010000058.1:0-10973 GCA_964601385.1 uncultured Bacteroidales bacterium
CCATTTCGATAACCACTATGAGTATCATGTACGCGTGCTGATGTCCGATATCCTTTGGTCGAAAGCGCGTAAAGCAAAAAAAGAAAATAACGAATTCGGGATTATTGAAGATAATGGTGTACGCACCAGTTTATACCTAACCATCAGAGGAAAAGGTAATCAGTATAAAGTAACCTACGACAGCAAAAAAGTACTTGATGTAATATCGGAAAAGATGCGGAATGAAAAGCAGGAATTACGTTCGGTATTACGTAAAGAATTTGGCTTATTTAAAAAAGATTCGCTGCGTTACGATAATAATACAAAAAATATACGAATGGAATGGGATGATACAGATTCGGCCCAGGCCATCAAAACCAATACAAAGAAAAACCAAACAGGTGAAAAATATACAATCCGTTGGGATGATGAATGATTTCATTATCCTGAAGATAATTGAAATTGAATTGTCAGTATCTTTGTTTCATTGATGTACCTATGAATATCTATTCAAAAAAACAAACCTGGAAACTGCTGTTATTCTTCTTTGCAACAGCCATAGGATTATCATCACTGCTTTATACGCACTGGCTGGTTAAAAAGCTCGAACGCGAAGAGCTGAAAAAAATGGAACTGCTGGCCGAAGCAACACGTCTGCTGGCTAGTACAGTCAGCAGTGATACGGATATCAACTTTCTGGTTGGTATTATCCAGAATAACGAAACAGTTCCTGTCATACTCACCGACCAGCAAGACAATATCCTTTCGTACCGGAACTTAGACACTATACGGGTAAAAAACAAAAGCTACCTGCAACGGCAATTAGTCCTCATGAAAAACCAGCATCCACCCATTGAAATTGACCTGGGCGAAAACAATAAAAATTTTATCTACTATAAAGATTCAATCATTCTAAACCAATTATTTTTATATCCCTACATTCAGCTCTTTGTCATTATATTATTTATTCTTATCTCATATTATGCGTTTAGTGTTTCCCGGAAAGCAGAGCAGAACCAGGTATGGGTTGGGTTATCGAAAGAGACGGCTCACCAGCTTGGAACACCCACCTCATCGCTCATCGCATGGGTTGAGCTGCTCCGGCTTAAAACCGTTGATCAGCAACTAATTGCCGAAATGGAAAAAGATGTTGGCCGGTTACAAAAAATTACTGAACGGTTTTCAAAAATCGGTTCAAAAACAGTACTGCGTCAGACAAATCTCAATGAAGTTTTGGAAAATGTAAAAGCATATCTTTCGAGCCGGCTTTCTACACACGTACTATTCACACTCGACCTGCCTCCCGAGCCGGTAATCATACCGGCCAATGGCGCATTGCTTGAATGGGTTATTGAAAATACCTGCAAAAATGCTTATGACGCTATTTCTTCCCAGGGAACCATATTGGTAAC
The DNA here is from genome assembly GCA_964601385.1 of uncultured Bacteroidales bacterium. GTDB lineage: Bacteria > Bacteroidota > Bacteroidia > Bacteroidales > JBBRXJ01 > CAZRNJ01. The sequence continues at coordinate 1,392 of CAZRNJ010000058.1, forward strand.
TCTGAAAAAAAACAAACATCAGGTAGTGATTGATATAACCGACAATGGAAAAGGAATTCCCAAATCAAAGTTTAAAACAATCTTTAAGCCCGGCTATACAACAAAAGCAAGCGGATGGGGATTAGGATTATCATTATCCAAACGCATTATCGAGACCTATCATTCCGGCCGGATTTTTGTACAGTCATCTGAACCCGGAAAAGGGACAACCATACGCATCCTGCTTAAATCACCGGTTTGAAAAAGAAATATAACATAGAAATCTGTTCGCCGGCCGGATCGTTTGAATCGCTGATGGCTGCTATTTACGCCGGAGCACAATCGGTTTATATCGGTGTTCTGCATCTTAATATGCGGTCGCAATCCATTGTTAATTTCTCGCTTACCGACCTCAGGCGAGTTTCGGCGATCTGCAAAAAACATCGGGTGAAATTTTATATTGCAATAAATACAGCAATCTATGACCGCGATTTAACAGTAATGAAGAAGATCATTGATGCTGCAGTAAAAAATCAGGCCGACGCAGTTATTGTAACCGATCAGGCCGCAATGAATTATGCCCGTTTAAAAAAAATTCCCGTACACCTTTCAACGCAATTAAATATCAGCAATATCGAAACCATCCGGTTTTATGCTGGTTTTGCCGATGTGATGGTTTTAGCCAGAGAACTATCGCTGCAACAAATTAAAAAAATTATTACTGCAATAAATAAAGAAAATATCAGGGGGCCCTCAGGAGAAAAAGTTCGTATAGAGGTTTTCGTTCATGGCGCTTTATGTATGTCCATTTCAGGCAAATGCTATCTGAGTTTGCACGAATACAACAAATCGGCTAACCGTGGCGAATGTCTCCAGTTATGCAGAAGAAAATACATTGTCCGGGATAAAGAAACCGACAGCGAATTCGAAGTTGACAATCAATATATCCTTTCGCCAAAAGATCTTTGCACAATAGGTTTTATTGACCGGATAGCCGATGCCGGAGTATCAGTTTTTAAAATTGAAGGCCGCGCAAGGTCTCCCGAATATGTTAAAATCACAACACGTTGTTACAGCGAAGCGATCCATGCGCTGAATACATCAACCTATACGGCTCAAAAAATTTTAAAATGGAAAACTGAACTCGCAACGGTTTTTAACCGCGGGTTCTGGGATGGTTATTACCTTGGACAAAAACTGGGAGAATGGAATGATGCCTACGGATCAAAAGCAACAAAGAAAAAAACATATACCGGAAAAATTACGAATTATTTTGCCAAAATAAAAGTGGCTGAAATGTTGATTGAAACAGGAACAGTTAAACTCAATGATTCTGTTCTAATTATTGGCAAAACAACCGGTGTTATCGAAATGACCATAACCGAACTCAGGGATAAAAATGGCATAATCACCAAAGCAGGGAAAGGGATTTACTGCTCTTTTCCTGTGTCACAGCCAGTAAGACGATCAGATAAAGTGTATTTGTTCCGGTAAAAAACAGTTTCGTATCTGGCCAGATATTATCTCAAATTCCGCATTAGAAAATGCAGAAACGATTAAGAATTTGTAATTCAGTATTTCTCAAATACTTCAAACAAATTCTAAATCGGGATTATCCCAACTAAAGCGAATAAAAGGATTTTCAATCCTTCTATCGCTTAATTTGGAATTAAGCCGACTCGGCAAGAAGAATAATTTTATTTTGCTTCACCTCAATCAGTCCGCCATCAATTTCAAAAAATTTTGTTTCCTTACCGGCGGTAATTATTTTAACTTTACCGGCTTCCAGCGTAGAAATAATTGGAGCATGATTATTTAAAACCTCAAATGAGCCCTTGCTTCCCGGGACCTGGATCAGTGATACTTCGCCGGAAAAAATTTTCTTGTCAGGTGTAATGATATCGAGCTGCATATTTGTTATTTTGTTGCGGCGAGCAACTTATCTCCTTTAGCTATAGCATCCTCTATCCTGCCAACAAGCTGGAATGCGGCTTCAGGATATTTATCCACCTCCCCGTCCATAATCATATTAAACCCCCTGATAGTATCTTCGATACTCACCATAGCGCCCGGAATACCTGTAAACTGTTCGGCTACAAAGAACGGTTGCGACAAGAACCGCTGAACACGGCGTGCGCGGTGAACCACAAGTTTATCTTCTTCCGAAAGTTCATCCATACCAAGAATGGCAATGATATCCTGCAATTCTTTATATCGCTGCAATAATTCTTTTACGCGTTGGGCGCATTCATAATGCGCGCTGCCTACTGCTTCGGGCGTAAGAATACGTGAAGTAGAGTCGAGGGGGTCAACGGCAGGATAAATGCCCAGTTCAGATATCTTACGGCTAAGAACAGTAGTTGCATCAAGATGAGAAAACGTGGTAGCAGGCGCAGGGTCGGTAAGGTCGTCGGCAGGCACATATATGGCCTGTACCGAAGTAATCGAGCCGCGGGTTGTAGATGTGATGCGCTCCTGCATATTACCCATTTCTGTTGCCAGCGTGGGCTGATAACCAACAGCAGCAGGCATGCGCCCCAACAAAGCCGACACTTCAGAACCGGCTTGTGTGAAACGAAACACATTATCCACAAAAAACAGAATATCGTTTCCTTTGCCTTCTTTATCACCGTCGCGGAACGATTCAGCCACTGTTAATCCCGATAACGCAACAGTAGCGCGTGCTCCCGGCGGCTCATTCATCTGCCCGAACACTAATGTCGCCTGCGATTGTTTCAGCGCTTCCTTATCAACTTTCGACAAATCCCAGCCGCCTTCTTCCATGCTCTTCTTAAATTCAGCGCCATACTTAATAACGCCCGACTCAATCATATCGCGAAGCAGGTCGTTTCCTTCCCTCGTCCGCTCTCCAACACCGGCAAATACCGAAAGTCCCGAATATCTTTTAGCAATATTATTGATTAGTTCCATAATAACTACTGTCTTGCCAACACCGGCACCGCCAAACAACCCAATCTTACCACCCTTAGCATACGGCACCAGCAAATCAATAACTTTGATGCCCGTAAACAGCACTTCGGCCTCAGTGGTCAGTTCTTTAAATCCAGGTGCAGCGCGATGAACGGGATATCCGCCAACTTTACTTACCGGTTCCATTCCATCAATGGCCTCTCCGATAACATTCAGCAACCGTCCGTTAATTTGTTGGCCAACAGGCATTAAAATCGGTCTACCTGTTGAAATTACTTCAAGCCCACGGCTCAACCCATCGGTCGAATCCATCGAAATAGCCCGTATTGTATTTTCTCCGATATGCTGCTGACATTCAATCACCAGCATTTTGCCATCCGAACGTTTTATCTCCAGTGCATCATGAATATTCGGCAACTCGCCGCTTTTTTCAAAACTAACATCTATTACAGGCCCTATAATCTGAATAATCTCACCTTTACTACTTGACATAATTAATAATTATATATATGTGAAGAGCAAATATAGCAATTTTTCAATGCGTTGGTTCGTTTGTCAGACGATTATCATCTTAAAAAACATGAGTCGTTGTTTATCAATATTTTATATAAACATTATATCTAACATTTGGTAAAAACATAACATAATCTAACAGTTATCATCCTCAATAGGTTAATGAAATATCCAAAGAAGTTTTAGCCACTGAAACAAGCCACCACTTACCACATTATTTACAACCAGCATTAAGCGATAATACACACCAGATAAAGCAGGCGGAAATGACATTTCTTTGGGAAAAATGCAGGAAAAGAGAATAGTCGAGGCAATCCGGATCAAATCTGCTGCACATGATATCTTTCTGCAACCGTTCAATTCCCAACAAATAGTTTAATCTATAGATAAACTGATATAATCTGCTTTTTCAATAGATATATAAAATCTGGACTTAATACTGCCTGCTAATCATATATGGTTTACGAAATATTCATAAATATTAATTTGGATAAATTACTAATCTTTTTTTTAAAAAAAATTAGAAATTTTGTAGTAATTTAATATAATCTAAATCGTATCTTTATGACAATACCTGAAAAAAACCAAAAAGAGAATTTTTTTTTCGTAAAACCCAGCATTACCAATTCTTTACTGACAAGCGCTATCTGTTTAATGACAGGATTTTTAATGACCGGATTGAATATTACAGCACAGCAACAGATCCCGAACAGTGATTTTGAACAGTGGGTAAGAGATACGATTTATGAAGACCTGGATTTATGGGAAACGCCCAACAAATATTCAAAAAACACAAAGAAAACAACTGACCGGATTTCCGGCAATTATGCAGTAAGAATGGAGACCGTGGAATTCGACGGAGATACAATTTTGGGATACATAACGATAGGCGATATAATATCTTTTGAAGGGGGTATTCCTTTTACTGTTTCGGCCGACAGCATCAAAGGTTATTTTAAATATTCCGTTGTACCGGGCGATACAGCTCTGATGGGAGTAGCATATAAAAACAACTTGGACAGCATAAATACCATCATAAAAATTACCGGTACGCAAAACACATGGAAAAAATTTGAATTTCGCGTAGATACCATTGCTAATCCCGACTCGCTGCTGATTGCTTTTGCTTCGAGTAACGGATTAGGACAGGAATTCCCCGGTTCATATCTGTTTTTAGATAGTATTTATCTGAGCAGTTCATCCGGAAAAACAATACCCGTATTACCTAATTTCAATTTTGAGAACTGGACCAGTTACTATGTAGACGACCTTGCACAATGGGCTACATTTAATTCCCTGATGCCATCTCTTCCTACAGCACGGGATACCGGCGATGCGTATTCCGGCTCATCTGCTCTTGTTATCGAGCAACGGCCTTATAATCCCGATGATGTTCCCGGTATTGTAACCTTAGGATATTTTACTGAAAACGGAATAAAAGGCGGCATTCCTTTTACCGATAAACCAGCCGCATTGTACGGCTATTGCAAGTTTTTACCGCATCAGCCGGGCGACAGTGCAATTATCATTGTATATTTCAAAAAGAATGACAGCACCGTGGCTGGCGGCAGATTTTTGATTACCTCCCCAATTTCCAGCTATACACGGTTTTCAATACCTCTTTTCTATTCGGGCACACCAGACAGTATGAATATTATTTTAATATCATACAACAACAATGCCCTGCTGTTTGTTGATTCCCTGAATTTTTATTATCCGGCCACGAATATACATGCCATAAATACAGAAAAATTCACTCTGTTTCCCAATCCTGCTTCTTCTATTATTCATATCGGTTTTCCATCAGGATGTACCTATCCTGTAAGCATTCGCTTAACAGATTTACATGGCCGTCTAATAAAAACGCAAACCTGTGTGGATCAAAGCCAAAAAGAAATAACGATGGATGTTCGGGATTTATCCGGAGAATTTATCATCCAGATTCAATCGGCCGGCAGAAGTATTTCCAAAAAACTAACCTTGTTTTATTAAACAAGGTATCCGGAGGCAGGTTTACCAACCAATAGTTATGCCGGCATAAACAAAATCATGATAGCCATGAAAAAATGACGGAGTATAAATATCAAGATAATCGGTGGCTGTTAACCCACCGGCGTCAAAACCTTTGTAATCCATAATCACATATTCGGCAAAAACAAAAGTATTATAAATAATCTGCCACCGGAAGCCGACACGTTGTACAATACTTTGCCATATCACATCCTTTAAAAACGGACGGGTATCAATATTTTTATCAATTAGATATTCGTACTGATTTCCTTTTACAGCATATTGCCATGATGCATTAAGAATAAGAGTGTGCAAAGGATGATATTCGAGTGAACAAAAATATTCACGGCTGTTATCGCCCAGATAATGGCCGAGTGAAAACTGATTACTTGCGTAAGTCAGCGTAGGCACTCGATGTTTGTAGGTAATAGGAAAGGTACGGGTAAATTCGCCGGTTAAAAACATATCCTTTAGTGGAAGTCCCGACAATCGGAAACCGGCCTTGGTGCTTGTAAAATTACGCCGGTTTCTATCCTTGACACGTGTTACTGAAAATTCATCTACAAACCACGATCCATACAAATGCAGATGTTTAATCTGCCGTGAACTGACAGCTACGAAAAACTGTGAGTTCATATTATCAATGGAATGATGCAGGGTATGATCAACCGATTTATACACCATTACCGGAATAAAATATGCCGGCTGCAGTTCAATGTCGTAAACAATTGAATTGCCGGCCGAGAATTGCAGCCGTTTCCAGGGTGAAAATGTAAGCATGTTTGCAGCCATATATTTTGGCCTGTAGCGTGTACGAACATAACCCTGGCTATAATACAGGTAATGATTTGAGTCGAGCACTTCACTAACCAGCCATCCGTGAAAATAATCAAGCTGAAGCCAGGAAACGGGTTGCGCCATCAGTTTAAGTTGAGCAAAAGAGGGATTACGGCCCGAAAGAATATTTGAACCATGGTAATTCCCTCCCCATTCTATCTGATCTTTAATCAATCCGATATGTCCCCATCGCCAGGAATAAGTGACACCTCCGCGCATCTCACTATAATCACCGCCTTTGCGGTTGCGCACATTATACTTGTAGCTCCCGCCCGGCTCAAGCGTCAGATAAGAAGGCGCCGCCCATAACTCATCCTTCTGATAATTATCAACCAGCGAAGCATATAGGCCAATATGTTTGCCTGCATAGGTAAAGGCCTCGGCCCCGCCGCTGTTATGATAAATATAACAGTTATTCCGGATATAGTATTTTCGTCCCCATACCGGCCGCACCGAAAGGGTAAAACTGCTGTCGCGGTAATGAGCAAAAGCAGGCGAAAGCCCAACAGTGAGGTTTTTCCGCCTGATGAGGGATGCGCGTGTGTCAAATGGCAAACCAGCATCCAGGCCATAATCACGCAAATAGTACTGCAATTCTTTCATCTGCCTGCGGCTCAGCCGGTGTGACGAGTCGCTCGCTGTAATAAGTTTTTCAACAATGTATTTGCGGCTATACGGTTTTGCCTGCGACTGAACAACAATGATTTTTTCTGCAGCCAGTTCATCCAGAAACCTGTAAATATCGTACCTGTAAGCGGGCTCAAAAACCGTCTGCGAAAAAATATCCATAGCACCGGCAATAAACACTATAAACAAAATTATACTGCGCATCAACATACTTTAACAAATCTATACTGTGTCAGAAATATGGAATTATTAATTTATCTGTAAAAAATTCTACCGGACTTCACAAGTATTGCTATTATTTAAATTCCGTTTCAACCATTTGCATAAATATAGCAGTAATATCCGTATGCTCGCTGATAAGCTTTAATGATGCATTACGTGCTTTATTTGCCGCAGTGGGGTCGGCCAGTATCTGAACCGCCCGGTTTATGGCCTGTATCTGCTGTACCTCACTTTCGCCAAATCGTTGAATTAGTCCGTAACGGTGTTCTATATCATCGGTATATCCACGGCCTTCATTATCCACATAAACTGAAAGCACGCCCAGCACTGCTGCCTCGGCAGCCATGGTTGAGCTTTCGCCGAACATCAGAGATGCGAAGGCCAACGCATGATGTAAACGATGGGCCCCGAGAGGGAAACGATATGCAGAAAGTGTGGCATCCAAAGGAAGCTCTGAACTGATGAATACCCTTGCATAATGAGAAAAGGCCTTTACTGCAGCCAGCTTATTGGCCGGATTAATACCTGTATGTCCCTGATCATGCCGGGCATCCCAGGCCACAAAGCGGCAGATCACATATTTTTCATGTTCAGCCAATCCCATCTCATGCCGGACTGCTTTGTCCGGCGCAAATACAGACGGATGAAGATAAGCCAGTTCTTTATATCCGTTAAAACGAATCTGTTTTATACCCAGCGATTTTTTAAAACAGGCCGGCGTATAAATTTTTTTTGCGAACAGACGAAACAATAAATGGTCATGGCCCGATAGTTCTGTATCTTCAAAAGCAATAAACGGCCTGCGAAGGATAAACGACAATATAGCCGCATAGGGCGAAAAGCCCATTATCAGCGACGGTTTAAAAGAACGCAACCGATTATATAATATGCGGAACTCATGCAGCAGAAAAACAATTCGCTGCCAGAAATCTTTAGGTAATGCCGGCTTTTCGTAATACTTCAAACCCGCGAAATCAGTCAATTCCGGCAATACATCTTTATTACGGACAGCAAGAAAAAAGGCATGACCCTTTTGCTGCATTTGTAATATAAACGGACGAAAAAAATGAAAATATGCAGGATGATTAATGTCTATGAAAATGCGCGCCACAGAGCTTGTATTTTATTAAAAAATTAAGATCTTCTCTCATGCACATCCTATCGAACGATTTCTTATGCAATCAGTTTAAAAAGTTCTCAATGCCGCATCAAAATATAAGATTATGATGGCATACTAGTTGCCATTTTTCTATGCCGAAAGCATCACCAATTGTTCTTACTGAAAAATTAATACTTTTATAGCATTGAAAATTACAATGCCATGAAAATTATGATTGACTTTGGGCATCCGGCTCATGTACATTACTTCAGACACTTTATTGCTGAAATGCAACATAAAGGCCATACGTTCTTTATTATAGCCCGTGACAAAGAAGTAAGTTTACAATTATTGCAAAAATATAAATTACCTTACTATAACCGTGGAAAGGGCTCAAAAGGATTACTGGGCAAGATAATATACCTCATTAAAACGGATTTTGTAATTTTATTTAAAGCATTATCATATAAACCAGACCTTTATATAAGTTTCGGTTCACCTTATCTGGCCCATGTTTCCCGCATAACTTTTAAACCCAATATTGCTCTGGCCGATACAGATATAGCACAACTTAGTATATGGTCTTTTGTTCCTTTTTCGGATGTTATTCTTACACCTTTGGTATTTAAAAAACAGATGGGCAAAAGGCACCTTTTTTTCAAAGGATTTATGGAGTTAAGCTATCTTCATCCCGAATACTTCAAGCCGGATAAACAAATAATACATGAATTGTGCCCTGATGGATTCAGGGAGTATATCTTCTTCCGCTTTGTATCGTTCAGTGCTAATCACGATATGGGACAGAGCGGCTTTGACAAAAAATCAAAAATCAGTATTATAAAAACACTTGCTAAAGATTATCAGATCTTAATATCTTCTGAAACTGCATTACCCGAAGATCTCGAACCTTACCGGATAAAAATATCACCGGAGAAAATACATCATGTTTTATATTATGCCCGTTTATATATAGGCGAAGGAGCAACTATGGCATCCGAATGCGCTATGCTTGGAACGCCTGCTATTTATGTGAATTCGATTACCGTTGGCACACTTGAAGCACAGGTTAAATACGGATTATTGTTCAGTTTTAGAAATACACAGGGTGTATTGGAAAAAGCCAGAGAATTATTAGCGATGAAAAATTACAAAACAATTTTTCAGGAACGTCGTAAAAAATTACTTGCTGAAAATATTTCACTGACGCCTTTTCTCATCTGGTTTATTGAAAACTACTCTGATAGCGTAAAACAATTAAAAACAAATACAGAAATTCAGAATCACTTTATTAAACTCTACAACGATAATTAATCTAGTGTTATGTTAAGTATTAATTGACGGATATAATCTCTTTAACTTTATTC